>CAXUCT010000130.1:0-11091 GCA_964249415.1 uncultured Bryobacteraceae bacterium
GGCCGCAACAACTTCGCCAAATCCCGATCCGACGCCGTGATCTCTGTCCGTCCATCAATCACGTATAAGATGTGCGACGCCAGGTCCAACGCTACCCGCGCTTGCTTCAAAATCTCGGTCGGAATCAGAGCCTGATCGTTCGGGATAATGCCTCCCGTATCGATCAACCCGAACCGCTTGCCCCCGTAATGCGCCTCGCCATAAATGCGGTCGCGCGTGATGCCAGGTTCGTTCCCCACAATCGACCGCCGGTCCCCCAGGATGGCGTTGAAGAGCGTTGATTTCCCGACGTTGGGCCGCCCTACAATCACAATCGTCGGTAATGGTTCGTCTGCCGCCATGGGTCGCTACCAAGGTTCGCATATGGCGATATCCACCTACATGCGACCATAAAAACTACTGAATGTCAGAAGGATTTGTACACAGCAACACGCGCAATATCGCCATCATCGCGCACGTCGACCACGGTAAAACTACGCTGGTCGACGCCATGCTTCGCCAGAGTGGTATCTTCCGCGCCAATGAAGAAGTCGCCGACCGCGTCATGGATTCTAACGACCTGGAGCGCGAGCGCGGCATCACTATTTTGGCCAAGACCACCGGCGTTCGCTATCACGGAACAAAAATAAACATTGTAGATACACCGGGTCACAGCGACTTTGGCGGTGAGGTGGAACGCGCGCTAAAGATAGTGGATGGCGTCATGCTACTCGTCGACGCCAGCGAAGGCCCGCTTCCGCAAACTCGATATGTGCTGATGAAAGCTCTCGAAGCCAAACTCCCGCCGGTGCTGGTCATCAATAAGATCGACCGACCCGACGCGCGCGTTCAGGAGGTGTTGAACGAAGTCTACGATCTTTTCATCGATCTCGATGCCGAAGAAGATCAGCTCGATTTCCCGGTCGTTTATACCAACGCTAAAGCGGGCATTGCAAAACTTGAACTCAGTGACTCCAGCGATAATCTGCAGCCGCTGTTTGAAACCATCATCAAGCACATCCCTACGCCCGAAGGCGATCCGTCCGCAATCCTGCAACTCCTCGTGGCGAACCTTGATTACAGCGACTATCTCGGACGCCTCGCCATCGGCCGCGTCTTCAACGGCACTCTCAAGCACGGCGATGAAGTCGGCATTGTCAAACTGGACGGTTCGCTTCAAAAGACCCGCATCACTAAAATGTATTCGTTCGAAGGTCTGAAGCGCGTCGACGAAACCGTCGGAAAGCCGGGCGACGTTCTCGCCATTGCGGGCGTCGAAGGCATCACCATCGGTGAAACCGTCACCAGCGCCGAAAATCCAAAGGCGCTGCCCAACATCCAAATCGACGAGCCCACCATTGCTATGACTTTCACCATCAACAACTCGCCCTTCGCCGGGCGGGAAGGTCAGTTCGTCACCTCGCGCAATCTCCGCGATCGGCTCGACAAAGAACTTCTCACCAACGTCTCCATCCGCGTCGAAGAAGCGGGCGGCCCCGATGCCTTCAAAGTGATGGGCCGCGGCGAGCTGCAACTCGCCATTCTCATCGAGATGATGCGGCGTGAAGGGTATGAACTGCAGGTCGGCAAGCCCGAAATCCTTACGCGCCAAATCAATGGCGCGTTACATGAACCGCTCGAACTCCTCGTCATCGATTGCCCCGAAGAGTTCATCGGCGTCGTCATAGAAAAGATGGGCACCCGGAAGGGCAAGATGAACAAGATGATCAATCACGGCTCCGGCCGCGTGCGCCTCGAGTTCCTGATTCCTTCGCGGGGCTTGATTGGAATCCGCAGCGAGATGCTCACCGACACCAAAGGCACTGCCATCATGAACTCGCTGTTTCACGGCTACATCGAGTGGCAGGGTGACATCTCCATGCGCCCCACCGGCTCCCTCGTTTCAGACCGCTCCGGCGTGGCCACGAGCTACGCCATTTACAACCTGCAGGAACGCGGCGTGATTTTCATCTCTCCCACAACCGAAGTCTACGAAGGCATGATTATCGGCGAGAATGCCAGGGACAGCGACCTCGACGTCAACATCGTCAAAGAGAAGAAGCTCACCAACATGCGCGCCTCCACTTCCGACGAAGCCATCCGCCTGGTCCCGCCCCGAGTTCTCAACCTGGAGCAAGCCATCGAGTTCATTCAGGAAGACGAGTTCGTCGAAGTGACCCCGAAATCCATCCGCCTGCGCAAGAAGGTTTTAAAATCCAACCAGCGCTAAGTCAGACCTAAGAGGATGCAGAAAAAGACCGAAACCGCTTGCTCACGCGCGCGGCTCAGTAACATCCGCGACGAAGACCCCCATAGGCTCTCCTTGCTGCTCGACGACATACCGGATTGCGTCGCGCACATCTTGATCCTGCCACAACCACCGCGTGCTTCCATGGCGAGCCCAGCGCTTTCGATCTATTCCGTCGCGCCCCAGGCGGTTCAGGCCTCGGCTGGCGTACGATTTAAAATCATTCATAACTTTCTCGGGCCGAACCGGGGCCTCAACTGCGTGCACGTGAGTCGTCCGAACATGCGCGGCAAACAACGTCCAAGCGCGGCACAGACAGATCTCCCGCAAAGCTTGCAGAACAGTCGCCCGGCTGTCTCGGTCGAGCAAATACGGAACTTGCTTTATCCTTCCTAATTCCGCCGACACGCGTTGTGGATCAGCTTCCAACATTCGGCTTCCCGGCAGATTGTGGCACCGGTCGACGGAACCCGATACGTCGCCGTGCAGGTGCTCGCCGTAGCATGCAAAGGTGATGAAGTACCTCATGCACCATCTCAAAGGGACTACACTTGCACTCCGCTCATACTGAGCCGCGCGCGTGAGCAAGCGGTTTGCGGCTGCTAAGCCACATCCGGCAATAAGAACCGCCATGATTCATTGAAACTCTTCAAAACCGCTTCCGCCGCCAGATAGCCGCTACGCACCGCGCCTTCCATGGTTGCCGGCCAGCCTGATCTCGTCCAATCGCCTGCCAGAAACAGATTCGGAATCGCCGTTGCACTCACCGGCCTTTGCGCTTCGAGCCCGGGTCCGGCACAGAATGTAGCTCGTACTTCTTTCACTACATGCGCGCGTAGCAGCTTCGCGTCTCGAACGGCCGGGAAGAACTCCACCAGCTCTTTGAGCGCGAGCGCAATCACGTCCGCTCGCGGCATCTCTGTCAGGCTGCGCGACGCGCTCACTACCACTTGAATGTGCTGGCCGCCCTCTTTGTTGTACATCCACTGGATGGTGCGGTCGAGCAGCGTAGCATGCGGCAGCTCCGTGATTGGCCGGTCGAACCACAAATGGATGCCCGTAATGGGGGAGTGGCTGAATTGCGAGACATCCAACTCCAAGCCAGGCGCCAGCGTCTTCAGCCGTTCAAATGGCACTGCCAGCACATATGCATCCGCCGTGATGCATTCGCCCCCGACGATCATCCCCATCACGCGGCCGTTTTCAATCCGAACCTGCTCCACAGGCGTCCGGTGCTCAATCTTCACCGTGGGAAAGCGAGCCCACGCCTTCTCCGAATAGAGTTCCGCAAGAGGCACGCTCGGGACGCCCATCTCATACGAATTCGCGCGCGCCAGAAACGCCAGATAGAACACTTGCAAGCCATGAATCGCCGCCATCCGGTCCAGCTCTTCGTTGATCGCGCTCAGCAGCACCTGCTTCCAAAAGCGCTCAATCGCGCCCGGCGTTTGCCGCTTCTCGCGCAGCCATTGGAGCATCGTAATGCTCTCCAAATCAGTCCGCTTCTTGTACTCGTACTTCACCGCGAGCAGGCCGCTCGCTACGCTCATCTTGTCCGCAACCGAAAGGAAGTGCAGCTTGGCGAAGGCCTCGGTAAAGTGGAGCGGCGCCGGAAGCAGTCCGCGCTTCATCACGGAAACGCGGCCGCCCGGCTCTATCCAAAAGAACTCGCGATGGAACTGAATGCGGTCTTCCACCCCCAACCGTGCATAGAAATCGATCAGGTTCGTACAACACCGCAGCAGCACATGCTGGCAGTTGTCGATCGTCACGGCCTCGCCTTCATCGACAGTATTTAACGGATAAGAAGTCGCCCTGCCACCCACAAACGGACGCGCTTCATACAGCGTCACTTGCCGGTCCGCGGTTCCCAGCCCCAAAGCGGTCGCCAGCCCCGCGAGCCCGCCGCCTACAATCGCAATCTTCTGTGGATTTGGCGAGGACAACTGCTAACTTCGCTCCGCATGAGCGCGCGCGTGGGCATACGTCTCGATCATGTTCTCCATGAGACGCAGCCCGCAATCGCGCTCGAGCGTAAGAATCGATTCCGGATGAAACTGCACTGCCTCCATTGGAAGGTTCCGATGCCGGATGCCCATGATCACGCCATCGTCCGATTCGGCTGTGATCTCCAGGCAGGCCGGAAAGCTGGCGCGATTCGCGTAAAGCGAGTGGTACCGGCCCACGCGCATCGGCGACGGCAGCCCACGAAAGACACCCACGCCATGATGCATCACGTTTGATCCTTTGCCGTGCATCGGGTATTCGAGCATGTCCAGCTTGCCGCCAAATGCCTCCAGCATGCCTTGCAGCCCCAGGCACACCCCGAACGTCGGTACGCCGCGCCTCGCGAGTTCCTCGACCAGCTTCGGAACACCAAAGTCCGAAGGCCGCTTGGGGCCGGGCGAGATCAGCACTATATCCGGCTTCTCCGCATCGATCACTTCGAGCGCAGCACTCGATCGATACGTCGAAACCCTCGCTCCCGTCTGGCGCGCATAGTTCGCCAGCGTGTGGATGAAGCAATCGTCGTTATCCACCAGCAGCAGGTGAACGCCTGCGCCCACTTTGCGCGTGGCATGCGCCTCCGGCCCCGCAGCAATCGCCGGATACAAAGCTCGGAAGAAGTTGGTTGCCTTCAAGCGGCATTCCCCGTCTTCCGATCCCGGCTCCGAATCGTACAGCAGCGTCGCTCCCGCTGGGTAGCGAGCCACGCCGTCCTTCAAGTGCACCGTTCGGATCGTGATCCCGGTATTGATATCGCCGTTTAAGCTGAGCATCCCGACGGCTCCGCCATACCAGCCCCGCGCGTCTTTCTCGAGATCCTCAATCGCCTGCGCGGCGGCCTTCTTTGGCGCCCCGATAATCGTCACCGCCCACATGTGCGTTAGAAACGCGTCCAGAGAGTCAAAATCATCCATCAGCCTGCCCTTGACGTGATCGACCGTGTGAAACAGTCCTGCATACGATTCGATCAGCCGCCGTCCGACGACGCGCACCGAACCCGGAACGCACACTCGCGATTTATCATTCCGATCCACGTCGCTGCACATTGTCAGCTCCGACTCTTCCTTGGTCGAGTTGAGTAGCTCGCGAATGCTCTCCGCATCGCGTATGGGATCTCCCGATCGCCTTGCCGTCCCTGCAATCGGGCAAGTCTCCACGCGATCGCCTTCCACGCGCACGAACATTTCGGGCGACGCGCCCACAAGCTGTTCATCGCCCATCTGCAAAATGAACTCATACGGGCTTGGACTCGTTTTCTGGATGCGTTGAAAAAGCTCCGATGCGCTCCCGTCGAAAGGCGAGCTGAATGTCTGCCGCAAAACAACTTCGTAGTAGTTGCCCTGCCGCATGCCTTCTCGCACCGTCTCCACTTTTTCCATGTACTCTTCAGGCGCATGGTCGGATTCAATCGGCACGCGCTGTTCCGATGGAGCCGCAGCTTTCACTTTCGGTGAGGACCTCGGCAATCCAGCTGTATCGGCGCCCTCGCCCGCAAAATCATACTGGAATCGCTCGATCACCTCTTTCTTGCGATCCATGTAGTAAATGTCGTCGCAAAAAAATAAGTGCAAGGCTTTCTGGTCGTTACGAGGCAGGCGTAGTTGGATCGGATCGAAGTCGAGTAGAAGATCGTAGCCAAAAGCGCCCACTAAACCGAGCCGCGAATCTTCCCGATGCCGGAACTCTTCGACCAATGTTCGCAGAATAGAAAACGGGGATGGCTGCTTGCTGCGCTCCTCTTCCGGAAATCGCTCCTCCAACGGTTTCAAGTCAATCGTTAGCGCTTGGGGGCACTCCCTGAACATGCGTCGATGCGGATGATTGCGAAACAGCGGCGAGAGCAGCTTCAGCAGCGCTTCGCCGCGCGCGTTGAGCGACCGGAACTCCATCCTGCGTCCTCGCCCCACAATTTCGAGCAGTGGCGCAACGCTCGCTACATCCCAGCGCGAGTAGCGCTCCGGGTATTCGTAGCCGGATGAAAGATACACGCCAAGCTTAGTATCGAGTTGCTTCAGAATGTGCCGTAAACCAGGCGCGTAGGGAACCTTTGAGCCCGAACGAGTCACTGTGATTCCGTGCGGGGTCATGTATTGCAACTGCGGCATGAAGGCGGGGAGTTAACTCCAGAATAACAATCAGTTCAGCCTTTGTGCCAAGCTGAAGCTATGGCACGCGGCTGGGAGAGCAAAGAAGTTGAGTCCCAAATCGAAGCTGCGGAAGAACGCGCCTCGCTCTCTAAAAAGAAGCAGATGGGCGCGGAACAGGTCCGCCTGGAACGGGAGCGCGAAAGCCTCGAACTTTCGCGGACAAGAGTGCTGCAGGATCTCGCTTCATCGGCCAACCCTAAATACCGCGATCAACTGCAGCGATCGCTCGATCACCTGGACGAGAAACTGGCAGCACTCCAACCCATCAGCACGTCAGATCGTCGCGAGTAATTTGGAGATCGCCGAGACGCCCCAGCATCGCCAGCGCGATGTCTTCCGTGCGGAAAAATTCCTGGGCAATCATTTGTACCTCGTCGCGAGTGACCGATTCAATCTTCTCGATCATCTCGTCCATCGTCAGAAAACGATCAAAATAGAGTTCCTGCCGCGCCAGATTCGACATGCGGCTCGATGTCGATTCCAGGCTCAACATCAACGAGCCCTTCAAATGATCCTTCGAGCGTTGCAGTTCGTCTTCGGAAATCAGCTCTTCTTTTAACTGACGAAACTCCTGAATCACGGAACTGACCACTTGCTTTGCAGTCTCAGCGGCCGTTCCGGCGTAAACAGTGAAACAGCCCGTATCGCTGAAAAGATTCAGCTCCGAGTAGACGGCGTACGCAAGCCCTTGCTTCTCGCGAATGTTTTGGAACAGGCGCGAACTCATCCCTCCGCCGAGTACCGTATTCAACACATACAACGGAAACCGCAGCTCGTGCGCCAGCGGGTAAGACGGCACGCCCAGCGCGATGTGAACTTGCTCGAGCGACTCCTTCTTCTTCAAGATGATGGGCGCGTGCGTTGTCGGAACTGTCTCAGGCGGCAAGCTCTGCCGATGTTGCAGGTCGGAGAACTTGTCGCGAACCAGCTTGACAATCTTGTCATGTTCCAGATTCCCTGCTGCCGTAATCAGGATGTTCTTCGGCGAGTAGACCCGATGGTAGTAGTCGAACAGCATCTCTTGTCCGAACTTCTTCACGCTCTCGCGCGTCCCCAGAATCGGCTTGCCCAGCCCGTGACCTTTCCAGAAATTGCTGATGAAACTCTCGTGCAGCACGAACTCGGGCTGATCCGCCTCCATCTTGATCTCTTCGAGAATGACGCCCTTTTCCTTCTCTATATCGCCCTCGCGAAACAGCGGATGGAGAACCAAATCGGACAGCACATCAAGCGCAAAGGGCAGATGCTCATCCATCACCTTCGTATTGAAGCTAACGAGTTCTTTGCTGGTGAAGGCATCCAGGCCGCCGCCGACCGAATCTACCGAACGCGCGATCTCTTCAGAGGAACGATTCTTCGTGCCCTTGAATACCATGTGCTCCAGGAAATGAGACAGCCCATTTTCCGGACCCCGCTCACTGCGCGAGCCGCTGCCAATCCAGACCCCGAGCGAAACCGAGCGGACGTATGGCATTGCTTCCGTCACAATTCGAAGCCCATTCGGAAGATTCGCCCGTTCAATTTGGCGGACGTGTGGGGATGCAAGAACCATATGCGTATGCCTTTCTAGGTGTACGTCGGTACACTTAAAGTGAATGCTGCGAGAAGTGGAGGCCCAGACGCTGGTTGGAATGGACCTTTCCGAGTTGGAATGTCTACTCGGACCAGAGCAGCCCGCGTACCGCGCCCGACAACTATATGACGCGTTGTACCGGAAACAAGTGGCTAATTTGTCGGAAATTTTAACTTTGCCGCAAGTTCTTCGAGATCAACTACTTGCAAAGAGTTCGTTGGGCCTTCTCGCGATCGAGCGCCGGTTTGACTCCTCTGACGGAACGCGCCGTTACCTGCTTACCCTGGAGGATAACAGGACAATAGAGGCGGTTCTAATGCCCGATCAGAACCGGGATACGATCTGCATTTCGAGCCAAGTGGGGTGTCCCGTGGATTGCCGGTTCTGTCTCACTGCCCTCATGGGGTTAGAGCGAAATCTGACAGCGGGCGAGATTGTAGGCCAAGTCTTATACATTGCTCGTGAAAACGGCCTACGAGCGATAGACACGCGCCTGAATGTTGTCTTAATGGGCATGGGCGAGCCGCTGCTGAATCTGGAGAACGTGCTGAAGGCTACGCGGCTGCTGACGGACGGGAACGGCATCGGCATGTCGCAGAAGCGCATTACCGTCTCGACCTCGGGAATCGTCCCGGCGATTGAAGAATTAGGGCGCGCGGAGATACGGCCCAAGCTTGCCATTTCGCTGAACGCCTCTACCGAAGAGCAACGCCGCGAGCTGATGCCCATCACGCGGAAATATCATCTCCGTGAGCTGATGGAAGCGTGCCGCGCGTACCCGCTTCGTCCGTGGGAAAAACTAACGTTTGAATACGTGCTGCTGCGGGGCGTCAATGATACAGACGCCGATGCCAGGCGCGTGGTGCGCCTAATCGCAGACCTCAACGCAAAGGTGAACCTGATCGCGCTGAATCCCGGACCGGGCATTCCGTTCGAGACACCGGAACCCCAGCGCGTCGAGAGCTTCCAGAACATCGTCCGCCGTGCTGTGCCGTGCTTCGTTCGAAAGCCGCGAGGGCGCGACATCTATGCGGCCTGCGGGCAGTTGAAACGCGTGGTTTCGGACCTCGTCCCGATATCCTGAAGCTTACATCCCCGCTTTGGCGTGCGAGTCCGTTCCGCCTTCCGTGAGGCCCAACACCCATTTGATGGCTTCGTAATACATCTTTTGAATATCGGGATCGTCCCAGGCTTCTTTCGTGTGCCCCAGCGTCGAGTAGAAAACGCGGCCTTTGCCGTACATCTTCGACCACGCGACGGCAAAGTCGCGATCCGTTCTATGAACACGCGGGTTGTTGTTGTAGTCAAGCTTGCTCGCGTCCAGGCTCAGCAGCACGTTGACCTTATCGCGCGACCAGCTCTTCGGTTGATAGATCTCGTCGTACTTGGTGAAGGCCTTTGGCAAATGATGGACCGCCGGAAAGGATGGGTCCTCGTTGATAATCGGCGCATTGAATGTGAACCAGGGATGCTGGTCGAACCAGCCGCCAATCATCTCGCCGTATTCGGGCCACTTGTAGTTCGTATCTAAAGCCGCGTGCACCCCGACGAATCCCTTGCCGTCCTGCTTGATGAACGACATCATGTCTGCCTTCTGATCGTCGGTGAGATCCAGCTCGCCCGTGGTACTGGCGAACACCAGGGCATCGAAGTAGTCCAACGATTTGAAATTGCCTTGCTTCGCCTTCTTAGTGATGTTCTCTGTGTCGGTGCGCAGAGTCGCTTCCCAAAGCTTGGTGTCGTGTCCCATGCGCCAGAGATTGGCCATCGCATCCGGAACGGAATCGTGCTCGAATCCCTTGGTTTGGCCCACCACAAGAATGTGCGCCATGCCTTTGGGCGGCAGCGTACGGGGACCGGTGGCTGGCGCTTGCGCGGCAACGGTCTGGTGCAGGAGCAGCGCGGCGCACAGCGCGGCGCTTACAACGGCAAGTTTGACGGCAACTTTACGGGGAGTGTGGGATCTCACATGTCACAGTCTACTGAAGGCCTTTTGACGCTAATCCCGCTTGTCCAACTTTTTCCAGCCCCTTCTCCGGTTCTTGTTTCGCCTCGGCTACTTCGGACCATTCTTCATGGGAGTGATGGACTCGTCGTTTCTGTTTCTCCCCTTTGGGAACGATCTCCTCATCGTGACGTTGGTCGCTCGCCATCATGACGGTTGGCCTCTGTATGTCATCGCAGGAGTTTGTGGATCCACTCTGGGCGTCGTCCTGCTGGACCTGGTGGCACGCAAGGTGGGTGAAACGGGCGTACAAAAAGTGGCCGGGCGCAGACGCTTCGGATTTTTGAAGCGTAAGATCGATCAGCATGGCGCTAAGGCCTTGGTGCTTGGGTGTCTCGCGCCACCACCGTTTCCCTTCACGATGCTGGTGGCTACGACGAGCGCGCTGGCGTATCCGAGGCGGCGTCTGCTCCTGATCGTTGCGGCTAGCCGGGCGGTGCGGTTTATCATCTTGGCTCTGCTGGCGCTGCAGTACGGACGCGCCATCCTCCACATCGTGAACAGTTCTGGATTCAAATGGACGATGATCGTTTTCAGCTTCCTCTGCGTAGCCGGCAGCGTGTTTTCAATCGCAACCTGGGTGCGCGGCAGCCGCAGTGCGCGTTCCGCTCAGAGGGTTTCGTAATCCACTTTTCGCACAGAAGCAGGAATCAATCTCTTCTTGGGCTGATAGCGGATGCGCCAAATCGTTGCGATAACAATCAACAGCGCGCAGCCTTCTACCAGCAATTTTTCGCCGTCAAACGGATCGGGAGGCGCATTCTTCAATTCCGGATCGATCAGGATTCCGTGTACAAACACTAAGGAGGCGGCAGCATAAGAAACGTAATGCAGCTTCTTCCACAAGCGGGCTGCCTAAGCGGGACCGTAAGTAAGACGTAATCACAACGAACAGCACGCAATAGAACGCCGCGGCGCCAAAGCAGTTGTAGAGCGTCTGCTTGGGCGAGTGCAGCGGGAACAGCACGTCCACGATGCTGAACCCTGCCGTCCTCGATAGGAGCAGCAGAACCGGATGCAGAAAAATGAGTCCGATGGCTATATACGCGGTCCAGTTATGAATATCGAATATAGAGGTGCGGCGGCGAGGCCATTGGCGAACGACGTTATAGCGAGCCGACAACAGCAGACC
>CAXUCT010000131.1:0-4020 GCA_964249415.1 uncultured Bryobacteraceae bacterium
GGTCCACGCCGGGAGCCGGCGTTTGACCCATCCCGCCTGCATCCATGACGGCCTGTAGAAACTGCATTTGCGCCATGACGTAGGCACGGCGGTTATAAATGGTCAGCAGCGGCTGACCTTGCTTTACGGTTTCTCCGACTGCATTGACATTAAGATGATCGACGAAGCCGTCGAGCTTGCTTTGGATTCGGGCAACTTTTGTCTGGTTTAAGCCGATTTGAGCTACGGCTCGAAGCGGGCGGGAGGAGGACGTGTACTCGGCATTGGCGTACTCAATCCCCATGATTTGTTGTTGCTGAGGGGTGACGCGCAGCAGAGGGCTAGATGCATTGGAACCGGAATCGGGTGCTGCGGCGGAGTCTGCGTAGACGGGTTCAAAAGGCATGTGACAACAGGGAGTGATGCCAGGCGCCTCCGACCGGTTGGAGGGATGCATGGGACAGCGGTAATAGAGGATGGGGCGTGTACTGCGGGCGGAGACAACGGGAGTGTTCGTAAACCAGCGCGAGTAGCCGTAGCCACAAAAAAACGCTGCCGTTACAAGGAGGAGCGATGGGATATTGCGCTTCATTTTAAATAAGTGAGGGCAGCAAGGGCCTGCCCTCAACGAAACTCACGAAGCTGAGCAAACTAAGAGCAAAGCATTGCCCTTGTTCATTTGGGGTTCACTTGAATGATGGCCATCATTCCCTGGTCTTCATGGTTCAGAATGTGGCAGTGGTATACGAATTGACCGGTGTCAGGTCCACGGAAGTCCATGAGAACCGTGACGCTCGGGTATGGTCCAGACCCCGACCATCCTGGGATATGAAGGGTGTCGAGCATTTGCGCGTCTTGGGGAGCGACTGGCACGCCGTTGCGTGCCGTAAGGAGGAAGTGGATCTGGTGGATATGGAACTCGTGAGCTTCAAGCGCCTGGTTCTGGACGGTCCACGCTTCGACGGAACCTTGGGTGGTTGTGATGGAGGGTGGATTACTCGGACTAAAGAGCTTTGGAGTTTGCCCAGCGACGGTAATAAAAAATTGTTGGTTGGCGTTATCCTCGGAAAAGTACAACGTGCGATAGGCTGCCACGGTAGCGGTGTTCAGTCCCGCGAAGAGATTACCCGCTTCGGCAAATGAGTCGTCTATTGAGGTGCTAGTAGCAGACAATACGCCGGTATTGATGGACATGAGCGGCCGGGCGGGATCGTTATCACCCTGGGACCCGGTGTCGACTTTGAGCGTGTAAAGCGTAGCGTTCTTCACAGTGGAGACAGGACCCGTTACGATGAACTCCGCGCGGCCTGCGGGCGGGATCAGGATGTCGGTCTTGGGCACGAGCTGGCCTTGAATGTTGCCGTCCAGCGAACCGGTGGGCACGCCGTCGAGCGCGACCACTTGCAGGGTTTGAGGAACACCATCGTACCTCAGCTGTAGATCGATGATGGTGTCAGCTGCCGAATTTGAGACGCGCCAGAACTGTTTTTGGCCTAGAGGCATGTTCAGCACCGCCGGCTTGTACTCGGGATAATCGATGGGCACGTAATTCACAGAGACATCCCATGCGGGGACGTTTGTGCCCGTGATACCAGAGGGCACGACTTGATCGCGGATGACGAAAATCTTTTGCGGCAAGCCTGCGACGGCTGGCTGACTGTTAGGCATGCCCCGGACAACTATGGCGCCCGAAGCACCGCCGAGTAAGGCCGCTTCGGCGAGACCATGCACATGCGGGTGATACCAGTAAAGGCCGGGCGGCTCATCTTGCGGGAACACCAGCGTGTACACGAATTGTTGTCCGGAGTTAATTAATGTGTGAATAACCTGGTCCTCGCCACAAGCAGGCGAGGTATTCGTGCCGTGATAATGAATATTTACCGAAGACGCATTTTGGGTAGCTGCTCCGCACGCGGCCGATGCATTGGTAGAAACGGCCATATTAGCGGCGGAGGTGGGACTGGGCAGGTTATTTTGAACGTTGACCACGAGGGTATCGCCGGGACTCACATGCAGCGTGGGCGATTCTTGCCCCGTGGGCGTGGTGAAACAGTACAGGGTTCGTCCCGCCGAGTC
Organism: uncultured Bryobacteraceae bacterium; assembly: GCA_964249415.1. Classification (GTDB taxonomy): domain Bacteria; phylum Acidobacteriota; class Terriglobia; order Bryobacterales; family Bryobacteraceae; genus Bog-105. Next base: position 2,056 of record CAXUCT010000131.1, read on the forward strand.
GGTAGCTGTGTTGTACGCCAGGTTGACGGTAAGTTGTCCGTTGGCGCTATAAAGATCAGGAGCTTGAGTGACAGTGCTCCCCTCGGCGAAGCGTGGACATGGATTTGCAGCGGTTGCGAGAGCGCCAGTTCCTGCTACTTGCCCGAAACATGTTGGGGAAAGAGCAAAGAAGAGAATGGCGGAAACAAACAGGGAACCGGGAATGGTTCGTTTCAATGGAGCCTCCTAGCAGGCCGATGAAATGCCCCAAAAGGACTGGTCCATTTGGGTACTTTACGAGTGTTGGTGAATGAACGGGAGCGCCGCAACGCGATTGAAAACAGGAAGCGAGCGGCCCTATGCTTGGGATACCTGCTGTCAGGCTTTTCCGATACTACATTTTATTTAGTACGCTGTCTACCCCGAAATACTGCTGAAAGAGCTTCAATTATGTTAAAAGCGGCGTTGGCACTCTGAAACCCCTCCTGATATGCGCCTTAAGGCTCGCACGGCGCTCCCTTCCAGGGCAACGAGCAGCTAGTTGCCCGCCGCTCGGTTGCAATTTCTCTATAGGCTTCAGTCTTTTTGGCTTGACGGCACGCTTGTCCGCGAACGTCCCATCTTAGTCTGAAGCTAAGGAAGTAGGGCATCCGGCGATTCGACGACCCTTCTAGTCTGTTGTCTATTACAAGCCGCGTCACAGGTCGCTACTTGGGTTCGTTTCGCAAAACGGACACAGAAGCGCACTGCCTCCAGGGAGTTCGTTCGGTAATTCGGCCTTCGCCGGAACACAAAGTGGGTTCGTTTCGTAATTCGTTAAGCTATGTCGTTTCGCAATGACCTTCGCCACGCCATCCGGCAGCTTCGCGGCAGCCCGCCCTTCACCTGAGCGTGCTTGGTACGCTGGCACTCTGCATTGGTGCGAACGCCGCTATCTGCAGCATCATAGATACGCTCTTCTTTCGCCCTCTGCCCTATGTGGCCCCGAACCGCCTCGTACTCATTTCCACGCTTTACCGGAAAGGTGGACTTTCCGAGCTTCAAACTAATCAGACAGGCCGCACCTGGGAACTCGTCCGCGATCACGCCACCCTCCTCGACAGTGTCGTTTTTGGACAGTCAGGCGTAAACCTGTTCACCCGTGGCCGCGTCGAGTTCGTTCAGCAGGCGAGAGTAAGCGCCAACTATTTTAAGGTTCTCGGAATCCCGCCGTTCCTGGGGCGCGAATGATTTAAGCGCAATTGCAACTTTCCGGTTGCATTTATCCGCAACCGGCGTTAATATGCAACCATAAGGTTGCGTTACACATGATTACATCAGACCTCACGACCATCGAAAGAAAAACTCTCATCCGCGCCCCTCGCCCGCGCGTCTGGCGTGCTCTCACCGACTCAAAGCAATTCGGCGATTGGTTCGGCTGCGAGTTGAGCGGAACCTTTGCGCCCGGCGCTCGCGTGAACGGGATCTCCAGGGGTACCTGCTCGCCCGGCCAAGAGTTCTACATCTTGATAGAACGCATGGAACCGGAACATACGCTCGCCTGGACTTGGAGTCCGGGAAGCAAAGAGCCGGGGGAGGACCGCTCGGGAGAAGGAACAACGCTCGTTGAGTTCCATCTAGAAGAGGTCGAAGGCGGCACCCTCGTCACCGTGACTGAGAGCGGCTTCGATCGCATCTCGCTCGCCCGCCGCGCCCGCGTATTCGAGCAGAACACGGGAGGCTGGGAGCACCAGATGCAATCGCTCGAACAGTATGTCAGCCGCGCGAATTAAATCCAAAGTGGAGGCGTCGGCGCCGGTGTTCGCCGCGCTAGGCGACGCTACGCGCCTGCGGCTTGTTAGCCGGCTCTGCTCGGGTGATTCCGCGGCGCGGCTGCAGTGAAAATGCCTTCCAGATCCGCTGCACCGTCGATGGTGCGAGCCCAGCCGCGCGCTCCATCCCCCGCGAACTCCAATGCGTCCGCCCAGTCGGACCCTGAGTGTGGCG
>CAXUCT010000131.1:4030-11090 GCA_964249415.1 uncultured Bryobacteraceae bacterium
CCACGTGCTCGCCAGCGCAGGCCTGGTTGAAGGCTCCAGACTTGGCCGGGAGCAGCGCTGGGAACTAAAGCCCCAACGCTTGCGCGAAGCCCGCCGCCAGCTCGATCTCATCTCCGCGCAATGGGAGCAGGCGCTCGATCGCTTGAAAGCCTCTGTGGAAGGTCCCTAAGCAGTCATACTAAACAATATGCTTGGGGATCGCTCAGTGGACACGCGGGGATACTCGCTGCCCGAAGTCCATGAGAGCGTCCCCACTTCGCACACCCAGTTCTGGAAGCGGATGTTCGCGTTCGCCGGTCCCGCCTATCTCGTCAGCGTCGGCTACATGGATCCCGGTAATTGGGCGACGGATCTCGAAGGCGGCGCCCGATTCGGCTACCGTCTCCTCTGGGTATTGGTGCTGTCGAACCTGATGGCGCTTCTGCTCCAGACGTTGAGCTCGCGCCTTGGCATCATTGCTCGCCGGGATCTGGCGCAAGCCTGCCGTGACGAATATCCCAAAGCCGTCGCTTATGTCCTCTGGATACTCTGCGAGTTCGCCATTATCGCCTGCGACCTGGCGGAGGTGCTCGGCGCCGCGATCGGCCTCAACCTCTTGTTCCATCTGCCGCTCCTGATCGGCGTTTTGCTAACCGCAGCGGACACGCTTCTCGTTCTCTGGTCCGCTCATCTCGGCATTCGCGTCATTGAAGCCTTCGTGCTGGTCCTGATCGCGACCATCGGTGGATGCTTCGCCGTGGAGATCTTCTTTGCGAAGCCGCATGCGGCCGAAGTACTGACCGGTCTCATGCCCCGATTGAACTCGCAAAGCCTCTACATCGCGGTCGCCATCTTCGGCGCCACCGTTATGCCGCACAACCTGTACCTCCACTCAGCCCTGGTACAAACTCGCCAGATTGGCGAGACAGTCAACGAGAAGCGCCAAGCCTGCCGCTACAACCTGCTCGATTCAACCATTGCTCTCAATCTGGCGTTGTTTGTGAACGCCGCTATCCTGATAATGGCTGCCGCGGTGTTCTTTAAAAATGGCATCGTGGTCACTCAAATCCAGCAGGCGCATCAGCTTCTCACGCCTCTCATGGGCACTACCGCCGCCAGCGTGCTGTTCGGCGCCGCGCTGCTCTGCTCCGGCCAATCCTCAACGCTCACCGGCACAATGGCGGGCCAGATCGTCATGGAAGGATTTCTGCGCTTCCGCATGCAACCTTGGCTGCGCAGGGCTGTCACGCGCTTCCTCGCCATCACGCCGGCCGCGCTGGTTATCTATCTGGCGGGCGACACAGGCACCTACCAGCTCATTCTCGTCAGCCAAGTCATTCTCAGCATCCAGCTTCCCTTTGCCGTCATCCCGCTGATTCACTTCACCAGTGACCCGAAGCGCATGGGCGAGTTTGCCAACGGCACCTGGCTGCGGCTGGGCGCATGGGCCTGCGCGGCCTTTATCTTGATCTTGGATTTTTGGCTCGTGTGGCAGCAAGTCACCGATTGGAGCGCCCGGAGCGGCAGCTATCGCCCACTCGTCATAGGCCTTTCATTGACCGTCGGACTGGCCTGTGCGGCACTGCTGGCTGCTGTCACGTTCTGGCCTTGGCTGCGTTCCGCCACAGTGCGCTCCGAATCGGTACCAATCGTCACTGGTGATAAATTGGGCCCCGTATATACATCGCGAATCTATTCCACGATCCTGGTTCCGCTCGACCACAGCGAATCGGATCACGATGCTCTGGGCAACGCGCTCGCGCTTGCCAAGATCCACGACGCGCGCATCATCCTGCTGCATGTAGAAGAGGGCGTCACCAGCCAGATGTTCGGTTCGCTGTCCTCCACGGCAGAGATCCAGGAAGGTCAAGATTACCTTAAGAACATGGTCGACTCTCTCCGATCGCAGGGTGTCAGCGTAGATGCGGTCGTCCGTCACGGAAACAGCCCAGCTAAGGAGATCGTCTCGTCGGTTCACGAGCTTCACCCAGACCTGCTCATCATGGCCTCTCACGGCCATCGAGGTCTGAAGGATCTTATCTTCGGCACCACCATCAACGCGGTGCGGCATCGCGTTAGAGTGCCTATCCTGGTTGTCAGCGGAACGTATGAGGACAAGCTATGACCGAGCTTTCAAAAGGAAGGATTCTCGTGACCGGCGGCGCCGGCTTTATCGGCAGCGCACTCATTTGGGAGTTGAACAGACGTGGATTGAAGAACATTCTGGTCGCTGATTTTCTCGGTCGCGACGAGAAGTGGAAGAATCTAGTCCCCCTTCAATTCGCCGATTATCTCGAAGCGGATACTCTGCTGACGCGTTTGGAGACTTCGCCCCGGCAGTTCAGCGATGTGCGCTTGATCTTTCATCTGGGCGCGAATTCATCCACTACCGAAACCGACGCCTCGCACCTCATCAGAAACAACTTCGAGTACACAAAAGCGATTGCGCGGTTTGCCTTGGATGGCCGACGCCGGTTTCTTTACGCCTCTTCGGCCGCCACCTATGGCGCTTCGGCGGAGAGCCTTCCCGAGTCGGTGCCGCTCCCAAGCTTGCGCCCGCTCAACATGTACGGCTACTCTAAGCACCTGTTCGATTCCTGGGCGGAACGCGCCGGGATACTCACTCAAATCACCGGCCTGAAGTACTTTAACGTGTTCGGTCCAAATGAGGCCCACAAAGCCGACATGCGTAGCCTGGTGGACAAAGCTTACTATCAGATCCGCGACACCGGACAAGTCTCGTTATTCAAAAGCCATCGCCCTGACTTCGGGGACGGCGAACAGCGTCGCGACTTTCTGTATGTCAAGGACGCGGTCGCCGCCACTGTTTTCCTTGCCGAGCAGGTGGATGGTGGAGCCCTCTTCAACATCGGTTCCGGCCAGGCAAACACCTGGCGCTCGCTGGTCAATGCTCTCTTTCAAGCGCTCGGCAAACCCGCCGACATCAACTTCATCGAAATGCCCGAACGCCTGCGAGACAAATATCAGTACTTCACCTGCGCCGATATCACGAAGCTTCGCTCGTTCGGCTTTACGCAAGCGATGACTCCGCTTGCCGACTCGGTTCGAGATTACGTCGTCAACTATCTCGCCCCCGGACGGCATCTCGGCGATGAGGTAAAGAGTAAGTAAACCGATCAGGCGGCCGCGAGTCCGCGCAAGTTCCATCCACAGATGCGGCTCCCTTCGAGCTTGTCGCCGTTCGGACCGGCCCAGTGAGTCTCCAGGCTGATGTAGCCCTTGTACTCGTCTCCAAGCAGCGCGGCAATCTGCTCCTTCCAGCGCACGCTCCTGGTGCCCAATGGCCCCCAGACTGGCCTGTCGCCTTCTAGGTGGCAATCCTTCGCATGCACATGAACGATGCTGTTCTTGGGCAGCAGTGAGTAGCCGCCCGGGAAGGGGTCTTCCCCTGCCACTAGTGCATTCGCCGGATCCCAAACCAGCTTGAGATGCGGATGGTTAGCGGCCTTCAGAACCTGGGCCGCTTCAAATGCCGTGCCCACATTGCAGGCATGCTCGTTCTCGAGCCCAATGATGACGTTCTCTCGTTGGCCCAAAATCGCGAGCCGAGTTAGCGCTTCCGTGATCCTGTCAAAACACATCTCCGGCTGCACAGTGCGCCAGTAGGAGAACACTCGAATAATCGGCGCGCCGAAGAACTTCGCCACCTCTATTGCGTGATCGGTCAAGCGCGGCTGATCTTCATACGTATGCTTCGAGGCAAAGAGATCATGTCCGAAGCGGCTGTCTAACTGGGGCGCATGGGGAAGAACGCACTTCAACAGCGGTGACGCGATCGAGATGACCGGAAGCGCGGCCGCTTCCAGAGTTTCTCGGGCACGCTTCAAATCGTCATCGTTCAGATCGAGTATGTTCTTCCCATTCACCACCCGCAGCTCTGCCGCGGTCATTCCGATCTCTTTCATGGCCGGGATAGCTTCGGAAAGCGTGGGCGAGAACTCATCCGTGATAGCCGCGATAGCAATCCGAGGTTCAAGATTCATGCCGCTTCTATACTAAAGCTATGTTCTTTCGCCCCGAGCGCAAAAAGATTCCAACCTTCACGGAACGTTTGGACCTGCTGAAGAATGCTGGATTTGGTTTGGAGACTCTGGCGGACGGCCGCGTTCGCATTACCAAGCACGGCATTGGAGCCGTTGTGGGCGATGAAGGAAAGAATCACCCTGCCATTGAGAAAGCGGGCGTGCTGGTTGGGTCGGAGATCGCCACGTTGCTCAGCCGCGGCTATCAAATGTTTCTGGAGACGCCCAGCGGCAAACGCCTCCCAGCGACGGCAACTGAACTGAAAGCCCTACACGAATTTGAAGATGACGTAAAGGAGGCGCTCGACTTAGTGAACCTGTACAACACTTCACTCGGCACAACGACGCCGAAGCACATGTACGATCGCGTGTTCAAGCGCGATACCGGGGATCAGCCCACGCCTTGGGAAGACAAGGACAACACGATCGTGCCGCCGGACACCAAAGGCTCACTGCATCTGTAAATTCAGCAGGCGCCGCATCTCCCCGAACGAAATCGCCGCGTAGGCATCACCGAAATCCGGCACGAACGGCTCAACAAGAACTTTACGCGCCGCTTGAGTGTTGCCGGCGTGACCGAGTGAGCTCGCTAGCATTGCCCGCGCACCCAGATCTGCGCCACCGGAAGTGTCGAGGGCTTTTTGCCAGATCTGGGCTGCCTCTGAGTAGTGTGCTCCGAGAAACAAACCATAGCCCAGAACATTCTGTTTTCGCCCGGCGTTCATTCCGGATGAATCAACTAGCGCGCGCCATTGGTCTAAAGGCTCGTCCGCCCGGCTCAGCAGAACTGCCTCCGAAGTAAACAGACCGGGCATCTCTGCAGCCGCCGCTGCACTCCCCTTAGCCGCCGCGAAATTATTCTGCATCAGCTGCCAGATCACGCGATGGGCAAGCGCCGCGGATTGCAGAGGCGGATCAGCGAAGTTTACTCCCTCGATAGTAGTTAAGGCCTTGGCAGGATCGCCGGACACCGCAAACCAAGTGGCACGATAGAGAGCCTGCACACCGGGGTACAATGAGCGGCTGAATTGCTCAGCAATTGTGTCAGCTCTGGCCCGGTCTCCCTCCAGCAGAATGCAAACCGCAAGACTGGGAAGAACAGCAGGATTATTATCTAAACCGGCCAACATCTTTTCTGCATCCGCAAACCGCCGGCTTTCGAGCAATCCACGCGCCAGTTGCTGGCGCACATTGACATTGCCGGGGCTCAGTTCGAGTGCTCGAGTCATCAGACGCTCGCCTCCGCTTGCATCGCCCCCGATAAAGCTGATGGCGCCAAGTCCAGTCAACGCATCCAGCGTATTGGGAGCTAGTTGCAAAAGACCTCGGAGCCCCGCTTCCTGCCGCGCGATAGGCGCGTGCAGAGCTTGCGCGGCGAAAGCATGCAGTCGGGCGCGATCGAGAGGTATAAACGAACCGGCGTGCTCTTGCGCTTTGGCGAGCAAGGCGGGGACGCTGTTTGGATTGGCTTGTGCGGCTGTCTGCGCGAGAGCAATATAAGCTAATCCGAAGGCCGGATCAACGCTGATCGCATCGTTCAGCAACTGCATTCTCGTCTGCAAGCTGGCCGATTGCAGTGCAGCGGCGAACATTTGGAATGCCCGCTCGTTCTTCGTAGGGAAGTCAGTGGCACGGTTGTCAATGCGTTTGGCAAATGCATTCGCAAACGGTAACAGCCCTGAAGCCGGGATGTCTACATCAACAGTCTTCAGATTCCGCTGGGTCGACATGCCGGTCATTGAGCCTTCCACATGAAACCCACCCTGGCGGCGCTCGACCGTGGCTCGGAGCACCGCATTGGCCCCAAATTGATAGGCACCCGAGACATCGTTTACGACGGTTGCTACTAAACCAGGAGAAGTGGCGAAATCCTCTTCAAGCGCAAGTGGCAGACCGGTGCTGATCCACTGCGCGGACTCATCACCGATTAAAACGTTCACTGGGAGAATGGCCAAGCGTTGTAAACGGTGGTCCCCCTCATGCGAGCAGCCGGAATACAGCACCAAAACCGCGAGCGGTACGATGCGAGCTTTATGACCCAAACGGAAGCGCAGCGAAGCTCCGTTACAGCGGCTTCGGGTTTTCAGTAATGAGCTGCTTAAAGGCAGGATTGGTCTTCAATAGAGAGAACTCAGGCATGTCCGGAATCTTTTGGCGATCCTTCACTCCTTCTTCAAGAGCTTTTCGCAAATAGATTAGCGCACGATCCTCTTCCCCAGACTTGGCATAGAACTTTGCTAGATAGAGATGGAACATCGCTCGTTCGTCAACGGTCCGTTCCTGCATCAAAGTTCCGAAGTTACTGTGATGCTCAAACACGTCTGGATCAAGCTTTAGGGCGCGTTCATAGCAATCTGTCGCATCTTTAAAATCTTTGCGGCCGAAGTAGGCGGCGCCAAGGTTCGAATAAATAGACGCAGTCGGGGAGGTGTACCGTAGTGCTCGCTTGTAATAACCGATGGCGCGCCGGTAACTCTTTTGCGCGTAATAAACGGTGCCCAGATTATTGATCGCCTCCGAATATGTGGGGTCCATCTTGATGGCGCGCTCGTAGTTTTTCTTTGCGAGATCGAGTTGCAGAAGCTGGTGAAATGCGATGCCAATTTTGTTCGTGATAACGGGCGAGCTTGGGCATTCGCGGTACATATCGATCGCTTCACGATACATTTTTCGTGCCATGAAGATGTCGCCGCGCAATTCAGGAGTAAGGGAGTAAACGGCCGGGGCATTCATGGGCGGGACGGAACCGGATGATGCGCGAAATCTCTGAGAGGCGGGCGGGATTTGTTGCGCAAGCCCAGCAACCGGCGCGAGGGAGAGAGAACAACAACAAACGAGAACGGTGCTTCGAAAAGAGATCATGCTGATCCCCCTTTATTTGTATCTACTATATACCTTTTAAGTGAGGCCGTCAGCGACGGGTTTTTAGTGGAATATGCTCTTAAGCTTGTCGAAGATCCCGGACTTCTTGGCGCTGGGATCGTTCTTCTGTTGTTGCTGGGCATTCATGTCGGGTGCCGTGCCGGGCGGCATGGAGC
>CAXUCT010000132.1:0-2515 GCA_964249415.1 uncultured Bryobacteraceae bacterium
GTATTTGCGTCGTTCTCCTGGACAAACGCTTCAAGGTTCGCCCGCAGAAATGCAGTGGGGTTGGCAAATCCTCGCTCCGTCGCCGCCTTCCTGATCTTGTTATCCAACTGATCTGAGATCCGAATCGTCCTTCTTGCCATCGGGTCCTCCATACCTGAAGGGCTCGGAAAACAGGAACTCGGACACGATGAACGGCTTCAACATTTCACGTCAGCCAAACGGCGGCCATGACAACGAGAGCGGCTGCCCGCGAAAAGCGATCAAAGCAAACCAAATACCGTCGATGCACCAGCAACACGGCAGACAACCCTTTATGTTCCACTACCCGCCTTTCGATGATTTTCGCGCCTTAAATATGCACACGTTCGACCCCTCCGAAGCGACTCCTGAGGAACAAGCGCGATGCGACGCGAACTTTGGCGAAGGATTGCGGATTCCGAGGGAATCTAGGCGGACTCACGCGAAAAGAGTGGAATCTTAGCGAACGGGTGTCCGAAAGCGCGCTCGGCAAACCCTTCCCATAGAACCACCGTGGCCATGTTTGACATCAAGCGCCTCAGGGCACTCCAGGATGAAGTTCCAAAGACACGCATCGCTCTGGTCCGGCTGGTGTGGTCCGAAGTGAAGGCGGCTCTCAACCGAGGCCACTCACTGAAGTCGGTCCACCAGCGCCTTGCCGACGCGGGCTTAGATATCACCTATCGACGGCTATCGCAGTGCGTTACCCGCCTGCGCCGCGAAGAGAAACGCTTCGGCCTACCGCCCAAGGCTGAGGGAAAAGCTCGTCATGCCCTGGACTCCTCCGTCGCGTTAGCAAGAGCGGGAGACGACAGACTAACCCGACTGGAAGCTAAACAAGAGCGCGGGTCCGCTCCATCCTCAACAGTCGATGCGCTCGCCGACTTTCGAGAACGAACCGCAAGAGCTAAAACATTCGAGTTTGAACCTGGTCCGCCTGATGAAAGCAAGCTGATCTAGCGAAGAGAGGAATCGATGAGTAACACCCAGACTGAACACGACAGATTCGAAGAAGCGGACAGAAGCTCGAAGGGCATCATCCATCTCTCATTACAGGGGAAAGGAGGTGTCGGCAAATCGCTGGTCGCCAGCATTGTCGCTCAATACTACACTCACCGAGGGGCCGAAGTGCAATGCATTGACACGGATCCAGTGAACCAGACCCTGTCTCAATACCGGGCGCTGAAGGCACAGCATTTGAAACTGTTGACTAATGGCAATGTGGATCAGAGGGGGTTCGATTCGTTGATGGAACGCCTCCTTACCGAGGACGGCGTGTTTATCGTGGACAGTGGAGCCTCAACCTTCATCCCCCTCTGGAGCTACATTCTTGAGAACAATGTTCTGGAATTGTTGTCAAATGCGGGAAGGCTGCTCTACGTACACACCGTCATCACTGGCGGTCAGGCGCTTGCCGATACGTTAAAGGGTTTCGGAAGCTTGGCCGAAAGCACATCAAAGCGGAATCTGATCGTTTGGATAAATGAATATTTTGGCCGAGTCGAGCGTGACGGCAAGCAGTTCGTAGATATGGCCGTTTACAAGGACAACACCGAGAAGATTTTCGGCTGGGTTCTGTTGGCTAAGCGGCATCAGGATACCTTCGGGCGCGATTTTGAGGAACTAATCTCCCGGAAAATGACCATGGAGGAGGGGATCATTGAAAGCTCGTTCAGCCTGATGAGTAAACAGCGAATCCGCACGATCCAGCGCGACGTATTCGAGCAATTGGACGCACTCTCCTTCTGAGACGGAACTTCATGGATGTCCAGGATCTGTCGGCTAAGGCCAGTGCGCTATGCGGAATTCGGGTTGAGTCTCACGACCCAGCCTTTGTTCTGGTTGCCCTCAATCAACTCGTCTTGGAAGAGACGGTCGCGACGATTTGCACTCAGCTTGACACGAGGATCGCAACATTCGCAGAATCCATACAAAACGTAGAGAGACTCGCTGGAAAGACCTTGGCCCAGGAGATTAGAGCATCCGGGATCGAAGTCCGCAGAGGAATTAAGGACGATGTGAAACAAGCTGGTTTCAAGGCACGTGAGCTGGTTCTTCAGACCAACCGGTCGAGCAGCAAACCCGTGTTGATTCGCTGGCTTACTATCGGAGTTCTCGGCGCGACGCTAATGTTTGTCGCCGGTGTTTGCTTTGGCTGGTATGTGCCGTTAACGTCCGTGTGTCGACTGAGGTAATTCGCGATGCGACTCTTATATCTGCTATCACTCGTTTCGGGTCCGAGGACCTTTCGTCGATTTCTAGTGTTCTGGATAATGCTGATGGCATTCTTCTTCTACTGTTTGATCCAACACTGAAAAGGGGGTGAGTGTGTCTCACCCCCTCTCTGTGCTTATTCGTCGGCGGACTCAAGCTCCTCGTCCCCTGAATCCTCGCGACTTCCGTGTTGTTCTTCAAGCGTGTACCCGGCTTCCGCATCGAGCTGCGCCGTGCGGATGCGCATCGGTTCCGGCAGCCACCCGGTCCCTTGTACCGTTCG
>CAXUCT010000132.1:2525-11066 GCA_964249415.1 uncultured Bryobacteraceae bacterium
GCTCCGCAATGGCTGCGAACTCGGCTTTCTTGAGCTTCGCAACATCGATCATAGACGTCTTACCTGCCTCGGTCATAGCAGCCGCCATGAGCGACTTTGGGATTTTGTTGAAGAAGTTCTCCGCAGTCGGCGTGAACCAATTCGTCATCTCCATTCCCAGGGCTGTCGCTACTGCGTCCGCATGCTGCAAGCGATGGTGTTTGGCAGATTCTCCCTTCGTCTGAACAGCGTTCAAGCTCTTGGCTGCACAAAACGCCATCAAGCTGAGGAGAGTGTTTTGATCCTGCTCCAAACACCAGTGCCAAAGCGCATTCGAACTTCGTGGGAATTGGGCTATCCATTCCTTGCGCTGCTGTTCGAGAGTCTGAAACGCTGTGTCTGCTTCTATTGGCCCGAGATGGGGTTGGGTTGTTGAAAGCTGGATGCTCGTTGCTGAGCGATAGAGATGCAAGTCCAGGCCGAATTGGCTGAGGACAAGGCCGTGAACGACGGCAGCAAGTGCGCCCTTGGCTGCTGCATCAGTTCGGCGCCGATGGCGGCTGTCTTGTGCTGTGTCAGGTATTCGGTAAGCGTTGCCGAATAAGAAGCAGCCTTGTCGTCGTCGGTGAGAGGCGATGTTGTTTCCTTGCGTCCGTCTTCGGTTGATTCCACTTGCTCATCGGCGTCATTCGCCTTGGCAAGCTTCCGTTCGTCTTCGCAGCGGAGAAGGCCACACCTGTACTCCTGTTCTCCATCCCTCCGTATGCTGATAACGACGCCACAAGCGTTCTTCACGTCAGCCGAGTAGGAATAACGGCGGTTGGCGTCAATGGCTGCGATGCGGTTTTCCATCTCCTTAAGGCGCTGGTAGCTGGCCTCGTCCGGTTCTTCAACGCCTTCCAGTTCCTGGTCGAGTCGCTCTTGCTCCTTTTCGAGCGCTTGCCGGGCCGCCTCTTCCTCCGGGCTCAGAGGAAACGGTTCCGCATGGACCTGACGCATTCTTGCCGTGAACGAGTGGTCAGGTTCCGGCTGTACGTGGACCCATTTCCATCCATCGGCCTTAGTCTGATCCGCTAAAGCTTGAAGCTTGTCGCCGACCATTCGGTTCAGAAGGACTGGATCACAAACATACGCGCCCTTCTCTCCGTCCGCGAACAGATCACGTCGGACGAAACCACCTTCCGCTTCATAGTTGGTTAGACCGATGAATCGCACACGCTTGTCATCGGCGTCGATGTCATCTTTGGACAACAATCGACGTATGGCCTGAGGAGTGCGATCCCAAGCCTGAAGCTGCTCCCACATCTCCTCCTGCCGGATATGATCATCTGTGAGCGTGAACGCTTGCAGAACATCGAGCGTCAGTTCTCCCTCGCGGTACTTCTGCAGGAGTTTTGGGCTCACCTTCGCAAGGGCCAACCGCTTCGTGACGATAGTCTCAGACACGCCGAAGCGTGCCGCTACTTCGGTCACAGTTTTGCCGTTTGCTATGAGCCGCTGAAAGGCCTCGAACTGGTCGGCAGGGTGCATATCTTGGCGGACAACGTTCTCGGCAAGGCTGATTTCCGTCAGATCGGCGTACCGGTTCGTGGTCAGACGGCAAGGGATTTCCAGAGTGTCTGGAACGGCCCCCGTGCTGACAAGCAATGAGAGCGCCCGCAAACGACGCCGTCCCGCTACGACCGCGTACTTGCCTCGTGGCTCTTTCCGAACCACCAAGCCCTGAAGCAGTCCGTGGGATGCAATCGAAGCCGCAAGTTCCTCGATTCCTTCATCGGCGTTCGTGCGTCGGACGTTCTCATTCCAGGCAATCAGCTTCTTGAGAGGGATGTCGAGCGACTGAAGGTCTTCCGTGTTCATTAGTGGGAAATCACGGACAGCCTCCTCAACGGGAGTTATCTGATTCATATGAGTAAAGCTCCTTTGGTTTTCTTTTTCTGCGCCACGTAGTGTGCGTGGCGGTGTTTGCTCCCTGGACGCGGTCGCCTGAGGGACCCGTCAAGGCCGCACGAAGTGCGCTTGAGAGCGAAGCGAAGCCTTTACGGGAGAGGAGCCGTGTCAATCCAAGGATCGGAGTCAAACGACTACAGTAGCGGGGTGTTGCGGGGGCGGGAGCTCCCGCTCAGAGGGGTCGTGAAAGACTGGGAACAGCCTGAAACGAGGGGAGGAACGCCTCCCCTACATCGTGCTAGTCCTTGCAAGCACATCTAAAAGCCCATCCCGTTCCAATGGATGGTATCGAGTCGAGAGATCGATACACGCGATTACCCGCGATTGGGCCACTAGCCCTTTAGCATGAAGAATAATTCGTTCTGACCAGGATGAAATGTGCAACTCAGGTCCAAGACCGGGTGGCGTGTGGACCTCGATGGCAACATACGTCTGGCCAACGTCGGCGCCTGACACTTTCGTGGAAAAGGCTTTCTCTCCGTGAACGAGCCATTGACCGCCTGGGCGTCCTTCACCAGCGCGAACGGTGAACGGCCCCGCAACTTTGGCGTGGGCGCTTTGCGCCTCTGATAAAAGGCCTTAGCAACTCGACGATGTATCAAATCGAGAAAGTGATCCAATCGGAAAAGAAGCCGGATTCGTCCTCAAAGCCCCGTTACCGGAAAGTGACCATCAGGGTCGCTGCCGAGCGGAGCCAAGTCTCCTGTAGTCCGGAAAGGGCGGGTTAGCCGCCCCAAGGAACCGTAGGCTGTTTTCTACGGTTCGATTCCCAGCTTGTCATTGACTGCGTACCGCACCTTTTGCTTGCATCCTAAATAGTACTCGGTGGTTTGGATCGAGACGTGTCCCAACAGGAACTGAATTTGATCGAGCTCTCCACCGGCAAGATGGCAAAGCCTGGCGCAGGTACGCCGCAGGTCGTGTGGCGCAAGTTTCGGAATATCCGCGCGCGCCGCAGCCGCTTTTACGATTTCCCAAAGCACTTTTGGCGTCATACCGCTTCCCCAAACTCGCCCCTGCCTGTTGATCGACCGGAACAGGGCACCGTTGATGATCCCGCTTGCATCGATCCATTTCTGAATGGCAGCCTTCACCCAATTAGGAATCGGGACCGTTCGGATATGACCAGCTTTGCCCAGAAGATCAGCGATCACCCAACGCTCCTCGCGTGACTGAATGGAATCGACATGCAGCCCGAGTAACTCGCCTCGCCGGAGGCCGCATCCGATCAACGTTGCAAGGATCGCGTAATTTCTTGTACCACGGAGCGAATCTCTGTCCGCGCTCGCCAAGAGGCGCTTTCCCTGTTCGGCCGTTAGCCAGTTTCCGAGACGGACACCGATCCGGCGCACGCCTTTCACACGTCGGATGCCTGCAGCAAGTTCCGGACTGAGCAAACCCGAATCGGCTGCTTCGAACGCGACTCTGCGGACCGCCGAGAGGCGAAGATTGATCGTAGTCGGTGCATACCGCTTCTGTTCCAGAAAAATGCGGTAGCGGAGAACTACTGTTCGATTAAACGACAGTCTTGGCTCTGAGCAATACCAATCGACGAAGTCGGTTATAGCGCGGTCATACGAGCGCTGCCCGCTCTTCGATGTGAGGCTGTTCAGGACTGCCGCTTTAGACTGCTCCAAATCGGGGAGCGCCAAAATATGCTTCGGCGGGCGTTTCTTGGTTCGCGATTTCGACATGGCCACGGCCTCCTTGGCCGGTGCCAATCAGAATGAATCAAACTCCGCCCTACGCCGTTAGGCGTGGTCGTGCCGTGGGCAGACGTCAGCAATGTGCGTTATCCGGGCAAGTGAATGGCATGTGACAAGCCGACTTACCTTTACAAACAGACTTTCAGGTATGAGTCCGCGGCGATCAAAGTGCGTGGAGAGCCAAGTCGATCATCGCGTAGAGATCCTTCCGGCTCGCACCTGCTTGAGCTTCGACGGCGATGCCGCCGGCAAGAGCCATAATGAAGCGGGCCAATGTCTTAGGATTGGAGCCGGTCGGTAATTCTCCACGAGCGAGGTCCTCGGAGAATCGTTCCTCCAATTTGATTCGTAGCGCTTCCCGATGTCCCGAAAGCCATCGCCTGACAACGTCCTCAGCCTGTACAGCCGGGGAACTATTGACCACGAGACAGCCTGGAGTGTGCGCCGGGTTGGTCACCACATCGGCGTAGTGACGCAGGAGCGCTTCTAAACCCGTGCGAGTCGGGGCATCTCGGAATGCCTCTTCGTAGACCGCTTCCAGCGCGGCGACGTAGCGGCCCACCACTTCTCGAAAAAGCTTCTCTTTGCTTTCGAACGCGAAGTAGAAACTAGCTGCCCCGATGCCTAGGCCAGCCGTGAGATCGGCGAGCGAGGTTTGATCGTAGCCGCGCCAGAACAACATCGTGGCTGTGCCGATTGCGGACTCAAGATCGAACGTGCGAGTTCGTCCCATTCTAAGCGCCAACTTTCTAGATCGACCGCTCAAATAAATCTTGACCGGCGCTGCTCATAGTGTAATGATTGATCTACTAAGTCGCAAGCTTCTACGCTGCGGCCCGAGTCAGGGAGAAACCATGCAAGGCAGTGCATTCGCGGAAAAGAAGTTGATCGAGATCAAAGGCAGCAAGATGGCTTACATCGACGAGGGCGAAGGCGCACCCATTGTCTTCCAGCATGGCAACCCGACCAGCTCCTACCTTTGGCGGCATGTGATGCCGGCGTGTGTAGGGCTTGGCCGGCTGATCGCCTGCGACCTGATCGGCATGGGCGATTCAGATAAACTTCCGAACTCGGGGCCTGACCGCTACACCTATGTAGAACAACGCGAATACCTGTTTGCGCTCTGGGAAGAGCTGGGCCTTAAACGCGACGTGGTGCTGGTGATTCACGATTGGGGCTCCACCCTCGGCTTCGATTGGGCACACCAACACGCGGATCGAGTGCAAGGGATTGCTTACATGGAAGCGGCACCGCTGCCCCTCACTTGGAGCGATTTCCCCGATGAGGCTTCCCGAAACGCCTTCAAAGCATTCCGCTCGGAGGCAGGGGAGGACATGGTCCTTCGCGACAACGTTTTCATAGAGGCTCTCCTGATCGAAGCCGAAAAAGCCAACCTGACGGAGGCTGATAAAGCGGTGTATCTCCAGCCCTATCTCAGTGCGGGAGAAGATCGTCGCCCCATGCTGACCTGGCCGCGCCAAATCTCGCTGGACGGATCGCCGGCCGATGTCACAACCATCGTGTCCGAGTTTGCTGAATGGCTGAAAGACAGTCCGGTCCCGAAGCTTTGGGTCAGAGGCAATCCGGGTTTTATCACGAACGGGCGACTCGCCGACTTCTGCGGAGGTCTTCACAACCAAACGGAAGTGAATGTGAAAGGCTTGCATTTCCTCCAGGAGTCCAGCGGACCGGAGATTGGAAAAGCTGTGGCTGATTTTGTTCGTAGTCTTCGGCCTCAACAGTAGAGACGTGGTGCTTTCAGAGTCTTAAGTTCCACGCAGTGAAATGTCATCAAGAGCCAGAACTTACAGAACAAGTGAGGAATTCGAATGTCGAACTCGACCGAAGCAGTCGTAGCCGAATACTTTGCCGCACTCCGGGCGTTGGATGTAGAGCGCTGTATGGCTGTTTTTGCGGCAAATGCCGAGCAACATGATCCGGTAGGAGCACCGCCTAATGTCGGGCAGGTAGCAATACGTGCGTTCCTCACCAAAACTTTCGAAGCATTTCAGGAACTCGACATGACCGAGGACCAAGTATATGCGAACGGAACTTCGGCTGCGGTGATCTGGACTGCGAAGGGTGTCGCGCGTAGCGGCAAGCAAGTGGCGTTCGAGGGAGTAGACGTCATCGATTGCGACGAGTCGGGAAAGATCAAGACGCTGCGCGCGTTCTGGGACGCAGCTCCGGTAATGGCGGCACTGCAGCCCTGAGAGTGCTGTAACGGGATACGCAAAGGAGCGAATTCATCCTCCACTACATGGCTTAAGGAGATCGGAATGACGGACACAGCTTTCCCAGAGAAGAAGTTCATCGAAATCAAGGGCAGCAAGATGGCTTACATCGACGAGGGTGAAGGCGCACCCATCGTTTTTCAGCATGGCAATCCAACGAGTTCCTATCTCTGGCGAAAGGTGATGCCGGAATGCGTGGGGCTCGGCCGGCTGATTGCCTGTGACCTGATCGGCATGGGCGACTCTGACAAGCTGCTAAACTCCGGTCCAGACCGCTACACCTATGCAGAGCAACGCGAGTACCTCTTCGCGCTCTGGGAGGAGCTAGGCTTGAAGCGCGACGTGGTGCTCGTCATTCACGACTGGGGTTCGACTCTCGGCTTCGATTGGGCCTCGCGACATCCTGATCGGGTACAGGGTATTGCGTACATGGAAGCGGCTCCCTTGCCACTGACCTGGAATGACTTTCCTGAATTTGCCCAAGAAGGGTTCAAGGCGTCTCGCACATCCGCCGGCGAGGACATGGTTCTCCGAGACAACAACTTCATCGAGGGATTTCTGATCGCAGCAGAAAAGCAGAATCTGTCTGCTGCCGACGAAGCGGAGTACCGCCGTCCTTTCCTGAACCCTGGCGAAGACCGTCGTGCGATGCTTTCGTGGGCCCGCCAGATCTCTCTTGACGGGTCGCCGGCGGACTTACAAAGATTGTGTCCGATATGTCCGAGTGGCTCAGGGATTCGCCGGTGCCAAAACTCTGGGTGAAAGGCGACCCCGGCTTTGTCTCCAACGGCAGGCTCGCAACCTTCTCCCAGGACCTGAAGAACCAAACCGAAATGCAAGTTAAGGGCGTTCACTTTTTACAAGAGTCGAGTGGCCCTGAGATCGGTAGAGCCGTGGCAACGTTCGTCCGTTCGCTGCGCGACAGGTAGTTCCGGTGTTTTCATTCAAGGCAGAACATCGATTCATTCAAATCAACTCAAATCACGATCATCGAGAGGTCATTTATGGCGAAGTCAATTCCCATTGCTCTGGCATCTGTCGGGCGCATCGGGGCCGATGGGGTAAAGGTCTTTTACCGGGAAGCCGGACCGGAAGACGGCCCGGTGCTTCTGCTGCTTCACGGCTTTCCGGCATCGTCGTTACAGTACCGTGAACTCATGCTGCTGCTCGCGGATAGGTACCGAGTCGTCGCGCCGGACTTTCCGGGCTTCGGATTTACAGAAGTACCCGAAGATCGCAGCTATGTCTACACCTTCGACGCGCTCGCGCAGACGATGCTCGCGTTTACCGAAGCCCTTGGCCTGGAACGGTATGCGCTTTACCTTTTCGATTATGGCGCTCCGGTAGGCCTTCGACTGGCGATGGAACGGCCGGAGCAAGTCACGGCCATCGTTTCGCAAAATGGCAATGCTTATGAAGAGGGTCTGGGAGACGCGTGGGATCCCATTCGGCGCTACTGGAACGAGCCTACCGAAGAGAACCGTGAGGCTGTTCGCGAGGCGCTCAGCCCGGAGGGCATTCGTGAGCAGTACACAACAGGTGCGCCTGATCCGGAGCGGATCAAGCCGGAAGGCTACACTCTGGATATCGCGTTGATTCAGCGGCCAGGAAACATGGATATTCAACTGGACCTGTTTCTCGATTATGCCAACAACGTGAAGATGTACCCGGGCTTCCAGCAGTACTTTCGACAGTCGCAACCGAAGCTGCTTGCAATCTGGGGTAAGAATGACCTTTTTTTCATTCCAGCCGGAGCGGAAGCATTTCGGCGCGACCTGCCCGCTGCGGAGGTGAAGTTTTTGGACACAGGGCATTTCGCGCTCGAGACACATGTTCAGGAAGTCGCGGCGGCGATAAGGGAGTTTCTCGCATGAGCGCCCCGTCCCCGATCACGAGCGTTTTGATCACAGGTGCCAATGCCGGGATCGGCAAGGAAGTCGCGCGCCAGATGGCACTGCGAAGAGGCATGGAGCGAGTGTATCTGGCCTGCCGAAACGAAACAAAGGCGAGGGTAGCCAAGCAGGAGCTGGAACAAAAGACGGGCAAGTCCTGCTTTCATATCTTGCTGATGGACGTGTCCGATCTTGCGAGTGTCCGGTCTGGGATGCGCGGGCTCGCGGGTCCTATCGATGCGCTGGTAATGAATGCAGGCGGCTCGGGAGGGAGGACTCCCCTGGCGCTCACAAAGAACGGAGTGACCCAGATTTTCGCGTCGAATGTGCTGGGCCACGCCGCGTTGCTGAAGGGACTGATTGCTTCGGGTCAACTCACCCAGACAGCGGTGTACCTGGGAAGCGAAGCGGCCCGCGGCTTTCCACAGCTTGGCATGAAGCGGCCCGCACTGCCGACGTCTTCGGTACAGGACTTCATCGATGTGATTACGGGCAAGGACTTCGCCGGCAAGAAGTTCGATAGTGCTCTGGCATATAGCGAGGTGAAGTACTTGGCGGCGCTCTGGATGGCAGCCCAGGCTGGCAAGCATTCCGAGCTCAGACTACTTACGGTCAGCCCCGGCAACACACAAGGAACTGAAATCGCGAGCGCCATGCCCTCTCCGGTCCGCATCGTGATGCAGCGCATCATGATGCCGGTCGTCGCTCCCCTATTGGGCTTGGCGCACTCGCTTGAGACCGGAGCGGGACGCATCGTGGCTGGGCTGACCGAGCCTTCCT
>CAXUCT010000133.1:0-6318 GCA_964249415.1 uncultured Bryobacteraceae bacterium
GACGAGGAATACAAAGAACAACTGAAATCCGCCTTCGCCGATTTGCAGAATATCGGCGGACGTCCTGGCGGATCCATCACGGCGGCTTGGTTTCTGCGTGAATTTGCCGACCCCACGCCGTGGGTGCATCTCGACATTGCTGCCACTGCCTGGCTCGATGACGGAAACGCTTGGTTGTCGAAAGGGCCTAGTGGCGTAGCCGTACGCACTTTCGTTCAGCTAGCGCTCGACTGGCCTCCAAAACAGTGATCGGCGCGTCGCAGCAAGGGGTATAGCTTTCCCCTTCAGGTATGCTAGATCCGCGGAGGTGGTCAGAATGCAACTGCGGGTCCTTGCGTTTGTACTTGCTGGAGGGAAAGGCACTCGGCTTTACCCGCTGACCAAAGAGCGCGCCAAGCCAGCGGTTCCCTTTGGCGGCCGCTATCGCATTGTTGATTTCGTTCTCAGCAATCTTGTTAACTCCGGTATCTATTCGGTATACGTTCTGATTCAGTTCAAAAGCCAATCGCTTTTGCAGCACCTTCGTGAAGGCTGGGAAGTAAGCGGCCTGTTGAAGAACAACTTCATCACGCCGGTGCCCGCGCAAATGCGCTCCGCCCAGGAGGATTGGTATCGCGGAACAGCCGATGCCATCACGCAAAACATAAACCTTATCGAACAGGCCAACCCTCACGTCGTCGTCATCTTCGGCGCAGATCATATCTACCGCATGAACATCCGGCAGATGATTGAGTATCACGTGGAGAAACGTGCCGGCGTAACCGTGGCGGCGATCCCGGTCCGGCGAGAGCTGGCCACCGAGTTCGGCGTGATTGAAACTACGCCGGAAGGAGGCATAATCGGCTTTCATGAAAAAAGAGCAGACGCGCCCACCATGCCCGAAGATCCTTCGCGCGTGCTTGCTTCCATGGG
Source organism: uncultured Bryobacteraceae bacterium (assembly GCA_964249415.1). Lineage (GTDB taxonomy): Bacteria > Acidobacteriota > Terriglobia > Bryobacterales > Bryobacteraceae > Bog-105. Next base: position 913 of record CAXUCT010000133.1, read on the forward strand.
CAACTATGTCTTCTCAACAGATCTGCTGCTTGAGGAGCTTTATAAGGACGGGCAGAATGAAGCGAGTTCCCACGATTTCGGCAAAGACATCCTGCCTTCGCTCATCGGGCGCGCCGACATGTACGCCTACGACTTTCAGACCAACATCATCCCAGGAGATCCCATCGGTTCGCCCCAGTATTGGCGGGATGTGGGGACCTTGGACGCGTACTACGAAGCCAGCATGGATCTGCGCGCCGTATCGCCTGAACTAAACCTGTACAACCGGCAATGGCCCTTGCGCACTGCCAGCTATTTTGACGCGCCCGCTAAGTTCGTTTTTGACGAAGAAGGCCGGCGCGGGATGGCTGTCGATTCCATCATCGCCGGTAGCTCTATTGTCTCCGGAGGCATGGTGAAATGCTCGGTGCTGGGCCGCAGCGTGCGCGTTCACACCGGGGCTTATGTGGAAAGCTCAGTGATCTTCGACAACTGCGACGTAGGGCGCCGCGCCAAGGTGCGTAGGGCCATTCTGGACAAGAACGTCAAAATCCCGGAGGGCACGACTATCGGCTACAACCTCGAAGAGGATCGCAAGAAATACCACGTTACGGATAGCGGGATTGTGGTGATCGAAGGGCATCAATCCACGGTCGATATCGCTTCCCTACAGGTTTGATCTCAGATATTAATGCCCATTTGCCAGAGTAGAAATCCGATCGACTGCCGGAAGTAGAGCCAGCGAAGCTGCGTTGCGGTGAGTGAACCGGCAGGCGGTCTAGGCGAGCCATAGACTTTAATGTTTTGCACCTCCAGAAGCCTTTTTACGCGGTAGATATGGTACCCGTCGCTGACCACGATGCAGGAGTGGAGACTCATGCGGCGCATGATCTCCACTGAGGCATCCACGCTCTGTGCTGTCGTTGCTCCTTCCGGTTCAACGAGAATCGCTTCGGAGGGTACGCCGTGCTGAACCAGGTAAGCGCGGCCCACTTCGCCCTCGGTAAACGTGGGATCGCCGCCGGCGCCGCCCGTAGTTAGCACATAAGGCGCAAGTCCCTTCAGGTACAGCACTAAAGCATGGTTCAGGCGACCCTGAAGAACTCCGGAGGGTTTCCCGCGATACTCCGCCGCACCCAGCACGATGATCACGTCGGCAGGGTGCTCTTCCTGGACGGTCGATTCCCGCTCGATTTCCTTCGAGACATAGAACAGGTAGCCTAGAAGCAGGATCGAGAGCAGGAGGAACGAACCTGCGATAGCACGCTTCATGCGGCTGGTCTCAAAGCCGGCATTCGATTGATTTGAAATTCTAGTCTACGCCCGAAGCGCGAAACGGCCTCCAATTTTGATGGAATTGACAAGCACCCGAAACCCGCTGCTGCAAAAAATCCGCCGGGCGGCGGCGGCCGGACGCGCCACCGAGGATGGCTCGATCGTCGCGGAAGGACCGCACTTGCTGGAGGAAGCGATCCGGGGACAGTGGGCTATTGAGCACATTTTTGTTACCTCTTCGGCGCGAGAGCGTCATCGCGAGCTATTGCGCGATACCGGCGCTGAAATTACAGAAGTCTCAGAACGCGCGCTGGCCTCAACGTCCCCCACCGCTACCCCACAGAACGTCCTCACGCTTCTGCGCCCTCGCCCATGGTCGTGGAAAGACTTAACCACGCCATCCGGCCTGTTGATTGTCCTTGACAGTGTGCAAGATCCCGGCAATGTTGGGACAATCATACGGTCCGCGGAGGGGTTCGGCGCCACTGGCGTTGTGCTTCTCAATGGCTGTGCGCGCGTCGCTAACGGCAAGCTACTCCGCGCCACGGCGGGATCCATCTTTCGCCTGCCGTTTCTTGAAGGCATCGCCCAAGACCAACTGGTCAGGCATGTCGAAGCGCTCGACCTTGAGCTGTACGCGCTCGTCCCGCAAGGCCAAACGGAATTGCGCAACGCTGACTTGCGAGGTGCTTGTGCCTTGCTAGTGGGTAGCGAAGCCCAGGGCGTTTCGCCAACGTTATTAGCGAGGGCGAAAGGGATCTCCATTCCTACTTTCACCGTGGAGTCTCTCAATGCGGCGGTGGCCTGTTCCATCGCCCTCTATGAAGCACGGCAGCAGAGGGTCGGCGCATGAGCCTATTCGATGCCTCGCCCCTGCCAAGCGGCAACAGCGAGCGCGAACCCGAGTACGGAGCCGATCGTCCTCTCGCAGACCGGATGCGGCCGCAAACTCTGGACGAATACGTCGGTCAGCAGCATATCCTGGGCCCCGGCAAGCCATTGCGCGCGCAGGTCGAGAGCGGCCATCTCACCTCCCTCATCCTGTGGGGCCCTCCAGGCTCGGGCAAGACGACTTTAGCCTCGCTGGTCGCGCAAAAAAGCGGCTCCGATTTCATTCCGTTCAGCGCCGTCTTGAGCGGAATCAAAGAAATCAAAATGGTCATGGCCGATGCTGAGAAGCTCCGGCGCCTGGGCCGGAAGACCGTGCTTTTTATCGATGAGATTCACCGCTTCAACAAAGCCCAGCAGGATGCCTTCCTGCCCTATGTGGAACGCGGCGACGTTACCTTGATCGGCGCCACCACGGAGAATCCGTCCTTCGAAGTCGTTTCAGCGCTTCTGTCCCGTACCAAGGTGTACTCGTTACGCGCGCTTGAAACCCCGGAGATCGTAACGCTTTTGGAACGAGCGCTGACCACCCCTCTTCGCGGCTTAGGACATCTCGGCCTGAAGGTCGACCCCGAACTGCTCAAGGAGATCGCCGTGGTCTCGAACGGTGATGCCCGTGCCGCACTCAACACTCTAGAGATCACCGCCGAACTGGCGCACGATGGCGCTGTCGACCGGCAAGCTGTGTCCGATGCACTCCAGCGCAAGGTCCTGCTGTACGACAAATCGGGCGAAGAACATTACAATCTCATCTCTGCCCTGCACAAGTCTGTTCGCTCGAGCGACCCCGACGCGGCGCTGTACTGGCTAGGGCGGATGATGGCGGCGGGGGAGGATCGGCTCTATCTGGTAAGGCGGCTCATCCGCATGGCGATTGAGGATATCGGGCTAGCCGATCCCAGAGCGGTTGAGCAGGCCGTCGCCTGTATGCAAACAGTTCACTTCCTGGGAATTCCCGAAGGAGATCAGGCATTAGCGCAGCTGACACTTTACTTGGCTCTGGCCCCGAAGTCCGATGCCGCCTACCAAGCCTTAAATCGCGTGAACGCAACCATCGAAAGCACCGTTGCGCCGCCTGTGCCCTTAGCTTTGCGCAATGCTCCTACGCGGCTCATGAAAGAGATGGGGTACTCAAAAGGATATAAACACGCCCATAAAGAACCTGAAGCATTGACCGATATGGAATGTTTACCAGCCTCTTTGGCCAGCTCGCGATTCTACTACCCTACGGACCGGGGCTTTGAACAAAAATTACGCGAACGGCTGGAATGGCTTGAGAAAAGACGAGATAAGCACTCACTTTCGGACGATTAAATACATGTACCGTCATTGTAAGCTTATAGATCGGAGTTTTGACAGGTGTCCGAAGATACGTTAATTTTGGGGAGGCGTCTTGAGACTCCGGACGTGAACACCACCGAGAGGCGGAGGTCTAGCCGTTTTCCAATCGAGCGAGAGCTTCGCTATAAGACTCTTAATCAACGCTCGGAGATTCTCGCCGGTAACGGTAAGACGCTGAATATAAGCAGTTCCGGCGTGCTTTTTACATCCGATCACGACCTGCCGATCGGTACCAGGCTCGAGGTCTCTATCAGTTGGCCCGCTCAGCTCAATGAGAAGTGCCTGCTTAACCTGGTGGCGCGGGGACGTATCACTCGCCATTTGAAAGGTCAACTCGCCCTTCAGATCCAGCAGTACGAGTTCCGAACCCAAAGCCGCCCCGGCGTAAAAGAGAAATAACCCTTCGTTTCCCGCCCCACAGAAACATAGTGTCCTACCTGGGCTACTATGGCAGTGTCGTGCGACGACGTCTCGCCTCCGCTGCCGCCGCGCTGAGCTTTGTCATTCTGTTAGTCCTGCTCATCTGGCAGGGATCTTTCCGAATCACCTACTCGCCGGCGAACCTCAGTGAAACCGTGGCCCTTTGGGCCGTTTCCACCGTCATCTTCCTCCTGACGGTCCTCCTCGCATTCCTCCTCTTCCGAGCAGGCGTCAAGGTCTACATTGATCGCCAGCGGAATCGCGAAGGCTCGCGCATTCGCTCCAAATTACTGGCCGGCGCCTTGGTGCTCACTCTCGCCCCCGCCTTGTTCTTTGCCCTCTTTAGCGGCTTTGTTCTCAACCGCCACCTGGATGTCTGGTTCAGCCGTCCCGTAGAAACCGCGCTGCGAGCGGAAGCGGTCGAACGCGTCCAGGCGCAAACGGAATGGGTCAGCTTGCTCCCGCAAGCCCGCGAAGCGGCACAAACCGGAAGAATCGATGCTGCCTTCTTCCGCGCACTCGCTAACAGCCATGGCATCCATCAGATCATGCTCGAACGCCCGGCCGGAGCCCCGCTGCTGCTTTACCAACGCTTCGGCAAACCAGACCGGCCGCTGCTTCGCGCCACCTCCAAACTGCTCGACGGTAACCGTGAAGTAGGGCGGCTGACGGTAGTCTCGCCGTTAAGCAGCCCTTCCGGAAAAGATGATCTGTTTGCGAAGGATGATGCCATTCATCAATTCGTCACCGATCAGGCAGGTCGAAGAAAGTTCTATAAGGACACATACTTCCGTCTTATTTGCCTGATCACGCTCTTCGTGCTTTTCTTTGCTTCCTGGTCCGCACAGCTATTGGCACGCCAGATCAGCGTGCCCATATCGGCGCTGCTGGGCGCGGCGGAAGAAGTACGGCGCGGGAACCTGTCCTACCGTGTGCGCGTTTCGGCTCTGGATGAGCTAGCGACTCTGGTCCGCGCATTCAATGAGATGACCAATGAGTTGGACGGGAATGCGCGCGAGCTTGAATCCAGGCGCCGCTTTACGGAAGCCATTCTCGAAAGCATACCGACGGGGGTCATCTCGCTCGCCGTGGACGAGCGGATTGAACGGGTAAATCGCGCGCTCAGCGGCATCTTCTCCCAGCCCGTCGCGTCAGCGGCCAAGAAGCTAAGCGACCTGTTCTCCGGCGACGATCTCTCGGAGGTCAGATACGTACTGAAGCGCGCTCGCCGCACCGGGACGGCCGCGTGCCAGCTTGACATGCAGCGCGGCAACTCCGTGCTCCACCTCGCTATCACAGTGGCCTCGCTCGAACAACAGCGCGGATTCGTGATGGTTCTCGAAGATACCAGTGACCTTTTGCGCGCCCAGAAATCTGCGGCCTGGCAGGAAGTCGCACGCCGCATTGCGCATGAGATTAAGAATCCCCTGACACCCATCTCTCTCTCGGCGGACCGCATCGCTCGGCAACTCCTTCGGCTGCCGCTTGAACCCGAGGCTCGCG
>CAXUCT010000133.1:6328-7890 GCA_964249415.1 uncultured Bryobacteraceae bacterium
TACCAAAATCATTCAGCAGGAAGTGCAAACGGTCAAAGCGCTGGTAAACGAGTTTTCTGAGTTTTCGCGCTTCCCCGCCGCGCACCCCGTGCCGGCGGACTTAAATGAAATAGTCGAGAGCGCCAGGGCGGTGTTTGCCGGAAGACTGGAAGGAATCGCCGTCTTACTGCATCTCGACAGGCAACTGCCGCTCGTGATGGCTGACAAGGAACAGATTAAAGGCGTTATCGTCAACCTCATGGATAATGCAGCGGAAGCGATGAGCGAAGCACCCATCCGGCAGCTTCTCGTCAGCACTTCGCAGTCCGGGCCGGACACAGTTGAACTGTCTGTTACCGACACGGGATTGGGCGTCTCCGCGGCCGACAAGGAGAAGTTGTTCCTCCCTTACTTCTCGACGAAATCGCGTGGCACCGGCCTGGGTCTTGCGATCGTCAGCCACATCATCACGGAGCATCGCGGCCGCGTTCGGGTTGAAGACAATCTCCCGGCCGGAGCGCGCTTCATCGTGGAATTGAACGCCATCCCGCCGGTTGATCTGAACGCGGATTCTAAGTGGACCGACTCTCCCGAAACGCAGGCCGCTACGCTGAAGGTGTAGCTCACTCCTCATGCCCGTACGTGGACCTAAAGTGCTGGTTGTCGATGACGAAGCCGGCATTCGCCAATCTCTCCGGGGCGTTCTTACTGACGAAGGCTATCAATGCACGGCCGTGGAAAATGGTGAGGCTTGCCTCGAAGAACTCGGGCACGAAGCTTACGAGGCAGTGCTACTAGATATTTGGATGCGCGGAATGGATGGACTCACCACGCTCGCGCGCATCCAGGAAATGCCGCCCGGATCGCGGCCTGCCGTCATCATCATCTCCGGTCACGGCAACATCGAAACGGCGGTGAAGGCAACAAAGCTGGGCGCTTTCGATTTCGTTGAGAAGCCTCTCACAATAGATAAAGTCAGCGTGGTCCTCAAGAATGCAGTGGCGCAGCGCCGCATGGATCTGGAACTGCAACGGCTTCGCGAGGACACCGGTTCGCCGGAAATTATCGGTAATAGCGTGCCCATGAAAGCTCTTCGGCAGCAGCTCAAATTGATGGCGGGAACGAACGGCCGCGTCTTAATCTATGGTGAAAGCGGTACCGGTAAAGAGCTGGTTGCGCGCGCCACTCACCGCTTCAGCCCGCGCGCTAATGGACCGTTTGTCGAGGTGAACTGTGCCGCTCTTCCTGAAGATCTGATTGAGAGCGAGCTGTTCGGCCACCGCCGCACGAATTCGGATGGCGCCATTCATCAAAAAGTTGGCAAAATGCAAGCCGCGCACGGCGGCACATTTTTCCTCGACGAAGTGGGCGACATGAGTCTTCGCACGCAAGCCAAGGTATTGCGCGCGCTGGATGAGCACCGTTTTGAGCCCGTCGGCGCAACGCAATCTATTCAAGTCGACTTTCGCGTGATCGCCGCAACGAACAAGAATCTAGAGAAAGAGATCGAACGCGGCAATTTCCGCGAAGATCTCTTCTATCGCCTTAACGTCATTCCCTTTACCGTTCCCCCGTTGCGGGAG
>CAXUCT010000133.1:7900-9177 GCA_964249415.1 uncultured Bryobacteraceae bacterium
CAACCTCATGGAGCGCATCGTCAATCTTTATCCGCAGCGCCGCATTGAGCTACGCCATCTTCCTTTGGACAGCGCCCGCAAAGCCCAAAACGGCAGGTCGAGCGATGGCTTCGGCAGTCTTCACGACGTCAAAGAAATGGCCGAGCGCGATTACATTCTGCGCAAGTTGGAGGAGACGGGCGGAAACGTCACGCGCGCCTCCGAACTGCTCGGCCTCGAGCGCAGCAATCTGTACCGCAAAATGAAGACCCTGGGGATAGCGCCGAAAGAGTGAGAAATCCCGCACCTCATCAAGCTGCGGTACCCGTTAAGAGCTGGCAAAACAGATCTGACCTATGGATTACCTGATTACTGGAGCCACGGGCTTCATTGGACAGAAGGTTGTGCGCGAACTCCTGTCCGCCGGCAATGAAGTCAACTATCTTGGCCGCCGCCGCAGCCCCTTTCTCGATTCTCGCGCCGCGTTTCACCGTTGGGAATCCGGCGAGCTTCCACCGCTCGACAGCGTTCCCACTGTTGACGCCATCATTCATCTCGCGGGCGAGCCCATCGCGCAGCGCTGGAACGACGACGTGCGGCGCCGTATCGGCGAGAGCCGCATTGACGCCACTCGAAAGCTGGTGTCTGCCATCTCTGTGCTGAAGCACAAGCCTTCGGTCCTCGTCTCGGCTTCGGCCGTCGGCTACTACGGCGATCGTGGTGACGAAATCCTCACTGAGGAAAACAGCCCGGGGAATGACTTTTTGGCCCAAGGCTGCGTGGACTGGGAACGCGAGGCACTGCGCGCGCGAGAGTTAGGCTTGCGCGTTGTGCTCATTCGAATCGCCACGGTCCTCGGACGTGAAGGTGGCGCGCTCCTGAAGATGCTCACCCCGTTTCGTCTGGGGGTCGGCGGAAAGTTTGGTAGCGGCCGCCAATGGCAGCCTTGGATGCATGTGGATGATCTGGTACGCTTGCTCATCTTTGCGGCCGGCAACGCGCACGTCACCGGCCCTTTGAACGGCAGCGCTCCCGAACCCATCACCAATGCGGATTTCACGAAAGCTATGGCCACCGCGGTTCACCGGCCCGCCATTTTTCCGGTCCCCAAATTCGCCTTAAAGTTGACCCTGGGCGACGTAGCCGAGTTCGTCTTCAAAAGTCAGCGCGTCATTCCGGATCTCACCCAAAGGTCCGGCTTTGTGTTTCGATATCCGGAGATCGGCCCCGCTCTCGCGTCCTTAGTTGGGCCATGAGCATACAATGCTGAAGCACGCGCCAAACATGTTAGACTGAGA
>CAXUCT010000133.1:9187-11048 GCA_964249415.1 uncultured Bryobacteraceae bacterium
CCCGAATGTAAAGCGTTTTCGGCCATTTTGCCCGACCTGCAACGAAAGTTTCACCGTTATGGCTGTCCTGCCTCATGACACCAATGTGGACGCCTACCTGACAGATGCCGTGGCCCGCCACGACCACAAGGCCTACCAGGAAGCTAAACAGGCACAGTTCAAGATTCGTGTTGGTCAGCAAAAGCAGAAGAAAGCAAAGTAGCACCTTCAACACGTTCGTTTCACAAGACCCTGACACAGCAATGTGGTCAGGGTTTTGTTTTTGTGCCTCTTATTTGTCCACCCGGCGAATGCATAACCCTCAGGGCTTTCGACGCCGCGAACGCTACATTAGGATCAATGTCTTTCGCCAGCGTGTTGAGCGTCGGAACGGCATCATCGCTCCCGGCTCCCGCGAAGATCCAGCACAGCGCTATCTTCTGCGTCTTGGTGGCTTGCCCGGCCAGCGGGAACAGCGCTGCTCGTACATCGCCGCGACGCGCCAGCTCGCCAAGATACGCCTCTGCAATCGCCGAATGTCCCTTCACGTCCAGGTTCTCTACCAAATACAGGAGCGGGCTGAAATCGGACGTATCCACCTTGCCTTCATCCACCAATGCAAAGGCAGCGGCTAAATGCACTTTCCAGTCCGCGTTTGTCTCGTTATAGGCATCCTGCATCGCGGGCGTATCTTCCGGCTCGCGAATCCGTCCCAATCCCTCCAGGGCCGAAGCCCGCAAATCGGCATCCCGTTCGCCTAAATACTTTTGGAAGATGGGCCGGTCGCCAGGAATCGCCAGCATCGCCAGCGCTTCGAGCGCCGCGCGCCGCGTTCTCATGCTCCTCGCGTCGCGAAGCGCCGTACGTACGTCTGGAGCCGATGGCAGGCTGTGCAGCACGCCAATCGTCTCGAGCGCGGTCGCCTGCACCCGCTCATCCAAGTCATGCGCGGCGGAGGCGGCGGCGGGACCCGCAGAAATGTCGTGTATCTTCTGAAGCGCCACCAGGCTCTCGAAAATCAACTCGCTCTCCTTCGCATGCAGCACCTGTTCAAGAGACGGTACCGCGGCGCGGTCGCGCAAGATGCCCGCCGCCCGAGCGGCGTTCGAACGGGCATCCACACTTGCGCCCCGGCCGATCTCAGCAGCAATCGCTTCTGCGACATCCGGCCGAATCGTCACATCTGCATCAATAATCTGGTCATTGCGCGACGCAAAAAACGACTTCACCTGGTGCACGCCGCGCGTCAGGGGTCCGGTCAATCCGTCCTTCACAACATAGCCCGGCAAATAGTAGTTTGTAAGGCCGTCGGTGGCGCGAATCTCGATCTCACTATCGCTGTCGCGCGTAGCCGTGATAAGCGGCCCGAGGCTCGCGTCGGTACCAATCTTGACAATCGCTTTCACTGCTTCCGCGCGAATGTCACGGTTGGAATCGCCGAGATATTGCGCGAGCGCCGGAATAGCGCTGTTATCCTTTTTGCCTAATTCACGAATGCGAGCAATCCGCTGCTTCGCGTCAAAGGTGTCTTCACTTTGGGTAAGCAGGAAACCAGACAGTAATAGGCCGGACGTCAGCAGCCGGCGCACGCGCAGGAACATACTGTGAAGTTAGCTGGCCTAAGCAACAACTTCAACCGTTATCTTATGGGGAATCAGCCCGGCTTCGTAACCCAAGTCGAGCAGCTTTTGTGCCGCACGCGGCACAATCTCTCCCCCATCCACAGTGTTGTGGTTCACGTACATACCCACAAACTGTTCGGCCAGCGCAGGGTCTAGATCACGCGCAAACTGCATCGCGTAATTCAGCGCCTCTTCCCGATGATCAAGCGAGTATTGAATGCTTTCGCGCATCAGCTTCGAACACTCGGACTGTACCTCAG
>CAXUCT010000134.1:0-3645 GCA_964249415.1 uncultured Bryobacteraceae bacterium
GCCGATTGATCGCTTCCTGCGCGATCTTCGTTACGCATTCCGCTCCTTGCGCAAATCGCCCGCATTTGCTGTCGCTGCGATTTCGACTCTAGCCTTGGGCATCGGAGCAAATACCGCCATTTTCAGCGCGCTAAACGGTGTTGTGCTGAGACCGCTGCCTTTTCACGAGCCAGAGCGCTTGGTCGAATTATTGCTCTACAATCGCAGTCTCAAATATCCGACCGATCTTTCTTACCCGGACTTTCTCGATTGGCGGCGCAATGCCCGCTCCTTTGAGCAGATGGCCGCCTTTAAGCCAGTCGGCTTGGATCTGACGAATCCCGGCTCACCCGAGCACGTTGACGGCTACGAAGTCTCTTCCGGTTTCTTCAGCACTCTCGGTGTGAACCTCGCCCTAGGGAACTCTTTTTCTACCGCCGACGATCGCTTCGGGGGAATGCCCGCGGCGGTGATCAGCAATCGTATCTGGCAAGAACGGTTTCACGGCAACTCCGCAGTTGTTGGCAAGCCCCTTACCTTAAATGGTGCCGCTTATACAATCGTAGGCGTCCTCCCGCCGGCCTTTCGTTTCGAAAACCAGCCAGCCGATATCTACACCCCGATTGGCCGCACTGATCCACTTTTTCTCAACGATCGTACGATTCACAACATCCTCTGTATTGCACGCTTGGCGCCTGGCATAGCACTCCGCCAGGCACAGGCGCAGATGGACACGCTGCAAGAGCACATTGACGAACTGAATCCCACTACAGAAAAAGGGCAGGGGACGTTCATCATTTCGCTAAAAGAAGCGCTTGTGGGCGATATCAGCGGAACGCTTGCGCTGCTGCTTGGAGCAGTGGGCTTTGTGCTGCTCATCGCCTGTGCAAACGTCGCCAATCTATTGCTGGCGCGCTCGGCGGCACGCACGCGCGAATTCGCGGTTCGACGAGCGCTGGGCGCCAACCGGATGCAAATCGTCCGGCAACTGATCACAGAGAGCGTGCTTCTATCCTTAGCCGGCGGGGTTCTCGGTCTGGGGGTTGCCAACTTGGGCTTAACGTGGTGTTGGCGGCCGCGCCGGGAAGTCTGCCCCGTACCGAGAACATCGGTATCAACGCGTCTGTCGTCGTCTTTGCGCTGGGCGTTTCAACCACCGTCGGATTGTTGTTCGGCCTGATGCCGGCGCTCAAGCATGCCAATAGCGATCTGCAAGCCGGCATGAAAGAAGGCGGTCGCGGTTCCACCTCCGGCCATCGTCGCATGCAAGGGCTTCTGGCAATCACACAAATCGCACTGGCGATGGTCCTGCTCTCGGGAGCCGGCCTGCTCTTTCGCACCATTCAAAAACTATGGGCCGTGAACCCAGGCTTCGAAACGCAGCACGTCATTACCTTTAAAGTTGGGCTTTCCCCCTCCACTACGCAGACGGCGTCAGCCACGCGAGCCACTTATCGGCAACTCACCGAACGCATCCGCCAGATTCCCGGCGTTGAGTCAGCGGACCTGACGGCGCTCGTGCCCTTGGGAAGGGGCTACAATTCCGGCCCGTTCTGGGTTGGCTCACATCAGCCGGCGGTTTCCATGGCAGAGATCCCGCGGGCGATCTATTATCCGATTGGTCCTGATTACCCTCGCACCATGCAAATTCCTCTCCTGCGCGGCCGCTTTCTAACGTCCGGCGACAATGTCCATTCGCAACTCGTGGCACTGATCGATCATGTACTGGCGCGTACCTACTTCCCGAATCGCGACCCTCTGGGCGCGACCATAACGATTCCGCATTGGGGTAAAGCGGGCGCTGTGGCCGTTCGGATCGTGGGAGTAGTCGGTCATGTCGAACAGTATGGGATCGACGGCGCGGGCGGCGAGAAACCGCAGATCTACTACTGTTTCTATCAGCTCCCCGACGAGGGTCTGCCCATTTTTCGGGAGGCTGTTACATTCGCCGTACGTACTCCGCTCGATCCCGCTGTGGTGCTGCCTGCCATCAAGAACGCAGTATACGGAGCCAGCGGCGATCAGCCGGTCTATAACGTTCGTACAATGCGCGAACTCTTTTCCGGGTCTATGGGACGCCAGCGCTTTACCATGATTCTGCTGGCTGCCTTGGCTGCGCTCGCCTTGCTGCTGGCTAACGTCGGAATCTACGGCGTGATCTCCTACTCGACCGCTCAGCGTGTGCCGGAGATCGGAGTTCGCATGGCGCTGGGGGCGGCAAAGTGGGACGTGATGCAAATGCTGCTGGGGCAAGGCCTTCGACTTGCGCTTGCCGGCGTCATCTTGGGCGCCATGATAGCCGCGGTTCTCACCCGAGTACTTGCGAGCTTTTCGCACCTGCTCTACGGTGTGCGGCCAACTGATCCGTTGACGTTTGTTGTGGTCACGCTCTGCCTAATAATCGCAGCGATTTGTGCCTGCTACATTCCAGCTCGCCGGGCGGCACAGTTGGATCCGATGGCCGCGCTCCGCCATGACTAAGCCAACGGCCACCCGCGCCTATCAACCTTTACGGGTTCGAGCTGATTAGCCTGATGAGGCAATACGTTTCAGCTCGTCTCCTTGTGAGGACGACGATGGTGGTTCATTGCCCTGCCTTCTAAGCTTCGATCGCAGTTGCACGTACAATGAGTGCGAGAGATCGCGATGAGCAAAATGAGCGAGGACGATCGTAACAAAATTGCAGAGAATGAGTTCGCCTTTCCTAAAGAGCGCAAAGAGCCCCTAAAAGATGCGGCACATGTTCGCAATGCAATTGCTCGCTTCGATCAGGTGAAGGACGTTACTGATGAAGAGCGCGATGAAGCGTGGCTACGGATCAAACGGGCGGCAAGTAAGTTTCAAGTCGAGGTGAATGAAGCTAGCTGGCGGGACCTGCCGCGCTCCCGTACGAAATAGCCGGCTTTGGATCTTTAGTTGGTAAAGCGCGACTTCGGCTGTGGACGTTATGCTATCTGGTCTTTAACGTTTCTCGATCACGACCTAAAGAAAATTCTTCAGGCCGCGAGCGGCTAAGTTTTAACGATAAGAACTAGGTGAGGCGCCCACCCGTCCTGCGTAATCTAGTAGTTCTTTGCTGCGCCTCTCTGTACACCCATATAGCGCTGTGCCAGCGCATCGCCACACGGCATTACACCCAATCAGAGGGTCTAAGCAATCAAGTTGTCATGTGCCTGCTGCAGGATCGTGTCGGCTTCATTTGGGTCGGCACGGAAAATGGCCTTTTCCGCTATGACGGACGGAACTTCGTCCGCTACGACACAACGGATGGGTTACGGAGCAACGTCATTTTGTCTCTCCATCAGGATTCAAAGGGCAATCTTTGGGTCGGGACACAGGGCGGAATGAGCCGTTACACCGGTGACCGTTTCCTCGCGCAAGGGGAGGCTTATTCGTCCGGATGGTTCGGCCTAGGCGCCATCACATCGGACGCCAACGGGCGCGTGTACTTCGGGAGCCCCAAAGGGTTAGGAGTCTTCGAGCCACTGCCGAATTCCCAATTCACCTTCCGGGTGATTTCCTTGCCGGGCGGAGTAGCAGGTGCTGTTCACGGCGTGTTGACAGACAACAGCGGCGCTGTCTGGTTTTCCTCCGATACCGCCCTTTACCGTATGAGGGAGGGGCAAGTTCAAGAAGTTGGGGCAGAGTTGAACGTCCCTAAAGACC
>CAXUCT010000134.1:3655-11041 GCA_964249415.1 uncultured Bryobacteraceae bacterium
TAAAGACCAGTGGGATGCCATCACTCTAGACAAACAGGGGAGCATGTGGATTCGGAGCAGCAAACGGCTTCTGAGGAAGGATCCCGGGCAGAATACATTTCAGCTTGAAAGCGAACATCTGAGGCATGCCGGCGACGCCGAGCATCTAGCGACAACATCCGAAGGCGACCTACTTGTGCCGTCCGGGTCCGGCCTAATGGTCCTCAGCCAAAACAGACATTGGGAGCACCTGGGGCAGAACCAAGGCCTGCCGGAGACCTCCATCTCCTGCGTGCTCCAGGATCGGGAAGGCTCAATCTGGCTCGGCACGTGGGGCGGCGGTCTGTATCGCTGGCTAGGATTCGGAGCCTGGAGAAGCTGGACGCGCCAGGAGGGTCTTAGCGATAGCACTGTCTGGCAAATTCTCCGGGATGGGCAGGACTCCCTTTGGGCAGCGACACAAGCCGGATTGAACTCCCTAGACCCGAACGAGAGAAGATGGCGTCCGGTTCTGCCAGGCGGCATGAATGGAAGCACCGATATACGAACCCTTCTAGCGGCAAACGGTGATCTGTGGCTCGGACTGGCGCGAAACGGCGTCTGGTGGTGGGACAAGCATCACGACGCCCACAAGATGACGTTCTCGCCTGCGTTCCCCAATGCAAGCGTCTTTAAGCTGGCGTTTGACGAAGAGGGAAGGCTGTGGGCGGCTACCGACTTCGGTCTGTTCCGGAGCGATTCAGACGCTCCATCCGCGCGCTTCGAACGTCAGCCTGTGCCTGCCGTGGAAGGGAGTGAAACTTTCTACGATGTCGTTGCCGATCATCGGGGAAGAATCTGGGCGGCCGGCACCCGCGGGCTGGTCTGCTTCGATCATGGCAGCTGGAAACGCTTGGGGAAAAAGGACGGCTTGGCCGTTGACGACATGCGCAGCGTGTCGGAGGATCAAGCCGGCAGGATGTGGATTTCCTACGACAGCGGTCACGGCCTTACCAGGCTGAGCGAAGGCGCGCACGGCTTGTCTCTCGATGGCTTCACGAAAGAGAATGGGCTCAAATCGAACGACATCAACTTCATCGGCTGCGACAAGCGCGGCTGGATCTGGGCTGGTTCGGACAACGGCATAGATGTATTCAATGGTTCGCGTTGGAGCCACTTCGGAACCGAAGAGGGCCTATGGTGGGCCGATTGCGACACGAATGGATTCTGGGTGGATGAGAACGGAACGGTTTGGATCGGGACGAGTGGAGGCATTTCACAGTACCGGCCAAAAGAGCACGGGCGCCGGCCAGTTTCTCCGGGCGCCGCTATCACGTCCATTACCTCCGGAGCGCAGCAATTTTCCGCTCTAAAATCTTTCGCGCTCCCTTACGGCGCTCAACCGTTGGAGATCGGCTTTACTAGTCTGACGTTTGTGAACGAGTCAGATGTCCGGTTCCGTTATCGCCTTCTCGGCCTGGATGATAAATGGACGGACACCAGCCATCTCAGCATCGATTACTCGCATCTGCCGCCCGGCACGTATAGGTTTGATGTTTATGGCAAAAACTCCCAAGGACTGTGGAGTATCTCGCCCGGGACGGTCCAATTCGAGGTGCTTACGCCATGGTGGATGACGCTGTGGTTCCGACTCTTGGCCGCTTTCCTGCTCGCCACGGCAGCTCTGCTGATATACCGTTGGCGCGTGCGAAACATCAACTTGCAGAATCAGAAGCTCCGGGCCTCACTCGAAGAGCGGACTGCCTTGCTTGAAAAAGCGAACACCGCCAACCGGCTAAAGAATGAGTTTTTAGCCAATATGAGCCATGAAGTGCGCACCCCGATCCATGGGCTTATGGCTATGGTGGAGCTTACGCTCGATAGCGAACTCACGGCGGAGCAACGAGAAAACCTGGGAATCATTAGCGATTCGGCTACTTCATTGCATTCCATCCTCAATGACGTATTGGATTTGTCGAAGATAGAAGCAAACTGCATGGAGCTGGAGAACGCGGAATTCGACTTGCCTGCGCTCGTAGAATCCTGCGTCGCGGCCCTGCATGCCCGAGCGAAGGAGAAAGGGCTGCAAATTGTCTCAGACCTCTCGCCTGAGGGTCCGAACATGATCCTCGGCGACCCGACGCGCCTTCGGCAAGTTCTGACGAATCTCGTGGGGAATGCGATTAAGTTCACGGAACAAGGCGGGATCAAGATTTCGGTCGAGACAGTGGCGGAGGAGCCGGACAAACTGAAGCTGGAGTTTGCGGTGCGAGACTCCGGAATAGGTATTGCGCCGGAGTCTCAGGCGAAAATTTTCGAAGCCTTCGTGCAAGCCGATGGTTCCATGACGCGGCGATTTGGTGGTACCGGCTTAGGGCTTTCCATCTGCTCGAAACTCGTTCGGTTAATGGGTGGCGAGATCTGGGTGGAAAGTGAGCCAGGTTTCGGAAGCACGTTCCACTTCACGGCCCTCTTCGACAAGCCGGAACAGCCGCAGACGGTTAGCGACGATTCGGAATTGGCGCTCTCCGGAAAGCATTGAATCCCCGAAGGCGCCCAGGATTATGGAAGAAGCTCTTCTGAAATAACCGAGTCACAGCGGATTGATTTGGACTAGCGGCAACTCTCTTTTGGGAAGAAAAGAGTTGCGCAGCGATCAGTATTGATTCGACCGACCGCCTGGCGTCCGGCCAACACACCACTCGCAATTAATGCACACTAAAGGGATGGAGCCGGTTGTTGTCCGCGATCCTGCCGTCATGTCCGGAGAACCCATCTTTCGGGGCACACGAGTTCTCGTGCGCACGCTGTTCGACTATCTCGAAGCCGGACACAATCTGGAACGCTTCCTTGAGGGATTTCCCACCGTTAACCGGGAGATGGCCTTACAAGCTCTGGAGGAAGCAAAAGAGTTCTTGCTCACAACTCACTAAGTGCACATTCTGCTCGACGAGTGCATAGACGAGGGGTTCCGCCACTGCTTTCCCCAGCATCGCTGCGAGACTTGTCGTTATGTCGGAGCTTTTAAATGCAGCCGAAAAAAGGGGCTTTGATGTGCTGATCACCGTTGATCAGAAGGGTCTGCGTGTATTCATCCGAAGTGGTCTAATCCCTTTGGCTTCAAAATGCGTGGGCCGAAGCGCACGCTGCCGGACTTTCCTGGCGTGATGACTCCAATGCGCGTGATCGCAAGCGAGTCTACGTTTGCAGGCAGTCGCATGCGCGGGGGCGCGGTAAACAGTAGCTCATAATCTTCGCCGCCGTGTAAAGCTTCGTCAAGACCGGCACCGGGAGCGATGGGCAGATCGGAATCGATTTCGGCGCTGACCTTCGATTCAACACACAATCGACGGAGATCGAGAGACAGCCCGTCACTGAGATCCATGGCAGCTTTGACACCCAGGCGGCGTAGCGCGACACCAGCCTCGATGCGTGGCTCGGGGCGCAGATGACGACGAAAGTTTTTGCCCTGTTGGCTCGCGAGACCGTGCGCTGAAGCCCCGAGTTCGCCCGTAACGTAGATTAGATCGCCGGGCTTCGCCGCGCTGCGCAGCATGGCTTTGCCCCGCGGCACGCGTCCGCAGCAGATCACATCAGCAACCACTTTGTCGAACTGCGCGAGATCTCCGCCCGCTAGCGTGGTTTTGTACTTCGTCGCCAACGCGAGCAGTCCCTTGTAGAATCCGCGCACCCACGTTTCAGCCAAGCGCGCCGGAACCGCCAGCGAGACCAGACAGAACACGGGTTCGCTGCCCATCGCCGCTAAATCAGACAGGCTACGCGCCAGAGCCTTGTGGCCCACATCGGCGGCCGCGTGAGTATCGAGCGTAAAGTGGCGGCCTTCCAGAAGAAAGTCGGATGTGAAGACCAGATCTTCGTGCACGCGCGGCCGTAGAATCGCGCAATCGTCACCGATGCCTTTGATAACGGATGGCTGTCGATTGCTTGCGGCGGCGAGCTTGCGAATGCGATCGACGATCTGAGTTTCGCGCATGCGAAGCGTTACTCCGTGGCAGGCGCGGCGAGCACGAAGCCGGCGGGAAGATCTTCGCCAAAAACGCGGCTCGAGGACTCATGTCCCGCGTCGTCGCCCACCAGCTGCCGCAATAGTTCCGCCGCACGCGGGCTCCCTTCCGTCGCGCGACGAACCGCGTCCAGAGTCGCGGGCGCTAAGTCACGGGCCACGTCCCCGGTCTGTTGCGCCATATGCACCACGGCTTCGAGCAACGCCGGAGTATGCGGCAAGCGCAGCAAGCCCTCTATCCAGCGCCCCGCAGCCGATGGTGAAATCACAAGATTGATGGGAGCCCCGAAAAGTTTGCGCGCACCCAGGCGCGAGAGGCACCATACACTTGATTCCACAAGTTCCCCTCGCTTGGCCATATCCAGCAGCGTGTCACCAAGCTGCAGGCTGGCAGCGGTACGCCACATTTCGCGATAGAGGCTTTGGTTCATGCGCACTTTGCGCTTCTGCTTGGGCAGCAGAACAGGGGAGAGGCGTTGAAAGATATCGCCCTGCTGATTGCGATTGAGACCACCTGCGATGCGGCCGCAGAAGATCCACCAGTCGATTTCGCATTGCACCTGATTGCCGAACGTGAGCCCGGCTGCGTAGACACGCCGGGCCTGCTCGACGCGAAACTCATCACCGGGATAGCCGAATCCTGGACGCAGGCAAAAGCCCGTCAAATTCAACCAGCGCGCTTCATGCGGCGCATTCTTCCGGCGGCCATCCGACAACGCCAGAAGTTTGTCTGCAAGGGAGCGAATCGCCGGCAACGGCCAGGAGAGGCGTCCCAAGCCAAGCGCCTGTTCTAACCGCGCCGGAAGCTGTTCGGGCGCCAACGCCAAGGGCGTCTTGCTGAAGACCTGCTCGATCAACAATTCAGCACCCGAAAGCGCTTGGGGGCTGATGACGGCACTGGATCGAACCGCCGAAACAGCTGGACTGTTCGGTGTATCGCCTGCTTTGCGCAATTGAAACTGAAGCCGCCAGCGATGTTCGCTCACCTTCGATTCGGCCCAAGCCTCCAACGTGCCCACTTCGCTGAGGCGCGCACCGAGCGTAACGGGCACGCGCCGCTCGCCACCTTTTCCGAAACGGATCACGGCACGCAAGGGCGCATGCAGGCGGGGATCGCTCGCCGGGTCGAGCATATCGTCTGTCGGCGCAAACGAGACGACATCGCCCGCCGCGTCTTCCGTTCGGCTGAGTGAACTATACAGGCGGAACGCCACTGGCGTGTTGGCTAGCAGCTCCAACTCCGGTTGAGCGAGCTTGATTTCCTGCCCCTCTTCGGTGCCGCGCGGAACGAGGCAGACGGCCCGAACAGAAGATGACCCGGACTCCTGCAGCCCGACAAAATAGGCGCGCGGCAAACCACCACGCACCAGCACTCCGCTTCCCGAAGCGCGCACATAGGAGTAATAAGCAGCGCCAACGGAGACCGCGAGATCAAGGTCCTGATTCTCGAATAATGCAGGCTTGCGGCCGAACCAGCGCTCCGCTACATCGCGTATGCGTTGGCGAAAAACCTGCGGGATGAAGAAGCCGCCATTGAAGAGAATCGCATCGACGCCGTGCTCTGCCGCGGGGGAGCTGCGCAGAAACTCCGCTAGGTGCCGCGTGATGGCAGGATCGGAAACATACGGCAGCCCGAGTTCGCGAAATACGCTTTGTTTCTCTTGTTGCGGCTGGTCGGTAAGTTCGCAAGGCGGCAGAAAACCGCCCAGCGCGAGTTCCAGAACTTCCTCGCGCGTGATAAATGTCTTGAGTGTTCCACCAATCAGCGACGAGCCCGCGCCTACCACCGTGACATCTACCGCGGCCGGTCCGTTATCCGAAAGCAACCGTTCCTTCGCGGCCGAACATTGCCGCCGCAGAGCGCTGCGCTGCCGCAGTGAAAGTGTCTTTCCAAGCTTTGATTCCGCCAGCCACGAGATGGTCAGATCAAGATTATCTCCGCCCAGCAGCAGATGACGGCCCACCGTGGTGCGCGTGAACTGGACGCGATCACCTTCGCGGTCAACGCGCACCAGCGTGAAATCGCTGGTACCGCCGCCCACGTCGCACACCAACACAATCTGCCCATCGAACAGTTCCTTGTTGGAGCGCGCCAGGTGGCCGGCGATCCAGGCGTAAAGGCGGCGGCGGGTTCTTCGAGCAGCGTAAGGCTCTCGATACCGGCCGCGCGCGCCGCTTCTACCGTTAACTCGCGCGCTTCTTCGTCGAAACTAGCGGGCACGGTGAGGACCACTTGTTGCTCTGCGAGGGGAGTGCCCTTGGTGCGCTCCCACGCCTCGCGCAGATGAGTGAGATAACGCGTGGACGCTTCTACCGGCGAAAGAACGCGCCCTTCTTCCTGCGAATCCCAAGGCAAAATCTTCGCGGTGCGGTCCGCTTCCGAATTAGACAGCCACGATTTAGCGGAATGCACCGTTTTGGTGGGAACCAGCGCGCCTTGATCGCGCGCAAACGCCCCGGCAACAGGAGGCTCGCTCAAATAAAGGAATGAGGGAAGCGTACGAAGCGCGGCGGTGCGATTTGCATCTACTTGTTGCTCTATGGGCAGAACATGAAGGGGCGGAAAATCCGCTTCGGCTGCCTCTTCGGAATCGATATAGGCGAGCGCCGAGTTGGTCGTACCGAGATCGATACCGACGTTCATTGCGAACCCAGACGTGCGTGCAACTCACGAGCATTGACGACTTCCGTCCCCTTCCAACGCGCCGGAAAGTGGCGCTTGTTGCCGGTGATCAGATAATCGGCATCCGCTGCCTCAGCGCATTCGAGGAAACGGTTGTCGGATTCATCGGGCGAGACGAACAAGCGTACACTTGGGATGATGACGGTGCTTTCGGAAAGGATCAACCCTAGAGTCCACTCCACGCGATGAGCGTCAAGCCGAAGATGTGGGCGAAACAGAACGTCTCTGTACTCGGCAACGACCGTCTCGGAAACCCAGACCTGTAGACGACGCCTCGCAATCAGGTCCAGAATGGCGGCCTCAGCACCGTGGAATTTGATCGTCGCAGAAACCAAGATATTCGTATCGACGACCACTCTGGGCCGGTTCATCTACCAGCTAATTCTTGTTCTCTCTTTTCGCGCCGGTAGGCGGCAATCTCCTCGTCGATCTCTTCCATCGTTAGCTTGTCGACACCTTTTGCCTTTGCATCTTCCCGAAGCAACTGCAAGGCCTCGGCAAGTGTCTTCGGCTCGCGCTCAGTGGGCTGGTTGTCATTCACGGGTGACTTGTTAGTGCTCATAGCAACCTATTTACAGATTACCGCTTTACGCCGCTGCAGCGCGTTCACGCACATTGAACTCGAGCTTCCACCGCCGCCCGTCCGCCGCCACGCACCACAACTCCAGCATGCCCGTCTCCGTCACATTGCTTTCGAGTGTCACAGGCACCACTTCTTCGC
>CAXUCT010000135.1:0-4906 GCA_964249415.1 uncultured Bryobacteraceae bacterium
AAATTGATCCGTGTACCAGTCCATGCCCGCTCAAGTGTTCCAGCGCACGCGCGCCGCTCAGAATCACTTCACGCGCTTCTTCGGAAGTCAGCGCGCGCTCGCTCAATACCCCGCTGAGATTCTCGTCCGCCTTCCGCAACACTACATAAACTACGGTCGCTCTTGCCAACTCGCGTTGCCCACTCGCTAATGGCGTGCTCAGGTTCGGATGCGGCGATCTTCGCAGCAGCTCCCATGCCGCCATCTGCTCTTCTGCCGCTCTCCCCGCCGCCGGGAAGAAGCTCACGAACGCGTCGATACTGCGGTCGCCAAGCACGCGGATTTTAAATCTCGCCCTTCTGTCATCGGCGTCCAGAAGCTCTTCCATCTCGTACCCGCCATCCAGAATCGTGCCGGGAAGAAGCGCCCAGTTGTGCTCCGCATTATCGGGCTCGGTATGGTCTTGTTCAGTAAGCATGCTGCAAAGAGAATGGAAGCGAGCGGTTCACCGGTTCCTCAACCGCGTACTTGGCCCGCCTAACCCCGCACTATACCACCTACTTGCAAGCTCGCTCGAGGCCTAAAATTACTTCGCCTGAATCTCAACAGACGCGCGCGTGTTCTCCCACTCCAGCACCAAATCCGCAGTGTCCTCTCCGCGTTTTTTCCAAGACATAGTAAACTGCTCCACCAGCCGCTCCAGATGCGAGTTCTGCATGGGCACGCGCGCTAAATCCTGGCTCGCGTCATACTTTGTGCCCCATTGCCCTGTCTGCTTGTTGATGATCAATTTCCACGCCCCGTCCGAAGGCAAGGTCCACAGGGTGTACTTGCCCGCCGCCACAGCAGTTCCCCCTATAACCAGGTCTACCTGTGTCACCAACATCGTTGCTTCGTCCGCGCCCGTGCGCCATACTTTTCCGTAAGGCACCAGTCCGCCCATGATCTTCCGGCTGCGCATGGAAGGCCGTCCATAACTCACCGTGACTTGCTTCCCATTCAACGTCACATCCGCTGTATCGTGAGGACTTATTCGATCACCCTGAGCGCTCGCCACGATGTTTCCGGCGACAACGGTAAACGCGATCGCGAAAGCGGTTTTGCTGATTTGCATTGTCCAATCTCCTGCGAATACGGTATCAAGTCTCCTCGACGTCAATTCTTTGTTGGGCGCTCACTGCCCTGCAAAGACATGAAGCCGGAAAAAATTACAGCGCCGACCCCTGATGAGCATCCCCGCTGTCCTCGCGATCGCCGCCGGTTACCCCGTAAGTAACTCGTTTAGACATAACTATTTATCTACCATTCGTTCCCCTTTATAATCCATCGGAGCTAGGGTGGTCACTGTCGTGCTCTCCGTTTGGCGGAGGAGTCACATGAAGCGAAGTTTCGCGCCCAAGTTCTGCGGATTAGTTCTTTCGGGCGCTTTCCTGATGTCAGCAGGTACCCTCGCTGCACAGGCCCCGGATAATACAGCAGTCAATAAGCAGGACCGTAGCACTGCGGCGCCGCCCTCAGCGGATCAGGCGAAAGCCAACATGTCTGATACCCAGCTCATGGCCCATATCAGACGCGACGTAGTCAAAGACAAGTCTATTTCGACTTACGGACATAACGTGAAAATCGTTGCCCGGCACGGCAGGGTCACCCTTCGGGGTCCAGTTCATAGTGAAGATGAAAAGAAAACCATCGACGACTATGCGCGCAAATACGCCGGCGACGGCAACGTAACCGATAACTTAACAGTCAAGGGCGACAAGAAGTAAGTTGAGAGAGAACAGAGGACAATAGTATGGCAAAAAACATGGTTGTATATGGAATCTACAACAGTCGTGAGCAGGCGGAGACGGCTGTAGATCGTCTGATTGCATCAGCTTTCCGCAACGAAGATATTTCAGTTCTGCTACAGGACAACGTCGGAACGAAGGATTTCGCTCATGAGAAGCAGACCAAGGCGCCCGAAGGCACAACTACTGGTGTGGTCACCGGCGGCGCGATTGGTGGCACGTTAGGCTTGCTCGCTGGAATCGGCGCGCTCGCCATACCCGGCATTGGACCCTTCATCGCTGCCGGTCCCATCATGGGCACCCTTGCCGGATTAGGAACAGGCGGCGCGTTGGGCGGTATCATCGGTGCGCTTGTCGGTATGGGTATCCCCGAGTACGAGGCTAAGCGTTACGAAGGCCGTGTCAAGCAAGGCGGCATCCTGCTCTCCGTTCACTGCGACAGTAGTGATTGGGTCAGCAAAGCCAAGGATATGCTGAAGCAGACCGGAGCTGAGGACATCTCTTCCACCAGTGAAGCGTCGGCGGACTTTGATAAGTCCGATCGCCCTGTCACCAGAGGCTCAAGCAACTATTAACCGAGCGCGCCCGCCAGCAAGCGGTGTACCTTAGGCCCGGTAGTTGCACCCGCAACGCCGGGCCTTCCTGTATCTGGATACGATGTTACTCGCCGAAATCGTGCTGGTGAGCTTTCAGGTTTACCCTTCTCCCCCGAAACGTCACGCCTTCCATTTGCAACCGAAGCCGCTGTTCTGCAGCAGCTTCGAAGCGCAGCTTAATCTCCCCTCCCGCACCTAAGACCCGGTGCCAGGGCAACCGGTCAGTAGGTTCGCCTTGAAGAAATCGCGCCACGGCTCGATGAAACTGCGGATATCCAGCCGTAGCCGCTACTTGACCATATGTCGCAACCTTCCCCTTAGGAATCGAAGTGATTACGCGTCGGAACGCCGCGTTGCGCTCGCTTATCTTCTCACCAGGAAAACGGCGGCCCTTCACTCCGCGCGCAACACGTCCAACGGCGAAATCGAACTAGCTCGGAACGCTGGAATGAAGGAAGCGATCAACGCCGATAACCCTAGCGTTACCACCGCTACCAACGTCACCACAGGATTATATGGGTTCATGCCGTAAAGCTGATGGCCCAGCAATCGCCCAGCCGCGAACGTCAACGGCAATCCAATGAACAGTCCAAGGAGAATCAACCCGAATGCACCCCGTAGGATCAGCGCCAGAACCTGACCGCGACCGGCACCCAGCGCCATACGCACGCCGATCTCGTTCACGCGGCGTCCAGCATTAAAGGCAGTGACTCCATACAGCCCGACCGAAGCCAGAACAAGCGAAAGAACTCCGAAGAACGATGTGAGCCGCGCGATGAGGCGCTGCTGCCGGAATACGCCGTCTACTTGCTCCTTCAGAGTGTGAATCGAGATGACCGGCAGATTGGGATCCACCGAAGCCATGGCTTGGCGCACTCGCGCGTCGGAGAGGCTAGCGCCCGGCTTGGTCACGATTACAATGTCGTGCAGAAAATGCGAACCGGAGCCGATCTCAGGCGATCCGGCTTTCGGCAAAAAGTCATGCTGCGCTTCAGGAAGAAAAAAGAACGGAGCCATTGGCTTGCCGAAGTTCTCGGCCAGATAGCGGGCATCTTTGGCAACGCCCACAATTTCGTATTGGCCAGCTTCGAGACCGTCCCGGCCAAAATGCTTTCCGATAGGATCTTGATTTTTAAAAAACTTCCGCTCAAACGCTTCATTGATAACTGCCACGTGCCGAGAATTCGCTGTGTCCCGCTCCGTGGTGCCATGTCCTCTAATAATTGGATTTCCGATGACATCGAAATATCCTGCCGTGACCCGATTCAAGAAAGCGAGGTTGTCGTCCCTAGGTCCAGGAGGTGGATGTCCATCGATCCAGATGCCGCTGCCCCAATTGTTTCCGCTCAGCGGCGAGTATTGGCAGAGAGCCACTGCGGAAACGCCGGGGATGCTCGATAGTGAATCATAGATACGCCGATAAAGTGGCGTGAGTTGGTTTGTCCCGTAGCCGGCAAGCATGGGATTCATGCTCGCCACGATACGCCTGTCCTGGCCGAACCCGAAATCCTGATTCTCCAGTCTATGAAGCACAGCCGTGAGCAGTCCCGAAGCCGATAGCAACACCAGAGATAGCGCGGCCTGCAAGACCACAAGCGTCTTTCTCGGCAGCGACGCGGTGCGCGCCGTGGAGCGGCCGGCCCCGTGAAGCGCTTCCATCGGATCTACGCGTGTGGCCATCCATGCGGGAGCGATGCCGAACGCAATTCCCGTCAGGAAGGAAACGCCAAAGGCGAAGAGCAGCACTGCGGTCGAAGGCGATGCATGGATCGGTACGCCTGCCATGCCGCTTACTGTAGGGAACGCGAAATGCAAAATAAGGCTCGTCCCGGCAAATGCGATCGCCAGACCCGCCGCGCCGCCCAGAAGAGAGAGCAAAATGCTTTCTGTTAGCGCCTGCCGAACGAGCCGCAATGCTTGCGCGCCAAGAGCCATCTTCAACGATGTCTGCCGCCTGCGTTCCAGTCCGCGAACGAGCATGAGATTGGCGACATTCGCGCAAACAATGAGCAACACAAATCCCGAAGCCATCATCAGTATCTGAAGCCAGTGCTCATATTGTTCGCGCATGCCGGTGATGCCGGCGCCTCCCGGGCGAAGATATAGGGTCTGTTCAGAAAATTTCGTGCGGTCGTTGGTGCTCATCTCACCCCAGTGCGAGCGCAGCCATTGCTTCAGCTGCACCCGCATTTGAGCCTCTATGCCGACGCGCTTCGCGCTTGGCTGGATGCGCCCGATCAAGTCTAACCAGGCCTGGTCGGGTTCGTTCAGATCGCCGCCGTCGCCGATGATCGGTTCAGCGTTCAACGGCAGAAAGAAATCGGGCGGATTGTTGCGTAGTCTGTCGCCAAAGAAGCCTGGCGGCGTGATTCCCACGACTGTAAATGGCTTCCCATCAATATCGAAGATGCTGCCGATGACAGATGGATCCGATCCATACTCTTGCTGCCACGATCGATAGCTCATGACCGCGACGGGAGGAGCATTGGGCTGATCGTCGCTGGGTGTAAACATACGTCCGGCATACGCCGTTATGCCGAACAT
>CAXUCT010000135.1:4916-6424 GCA_964249415.1 uncultured Bryobacteraceae bacterium
GTCCTTAGCAGTGAGTGTGCGCCCAGCATACGGCTTGATGCCGAACATCACGAAGTAATTGCCGGAGACGAGCTCTCCCGGATAGCTTTGAGCTGGCTCCGAACCACTCGAGCGCCGGACACCAAACTGCGGCTCGTCAGCCTCGAAAGCTGTCAATTCCGCAAAGCCCTTCGTGTGATCCCGGAAGTATTTGTATAAATCATATGAAACAAGCGAAAACTCATTGTCCTGACTGTACCCGCCCAGATAGCAGCAATGCGCCCCTTTTGCCAGACGATACAACTGCTCAGGATTCGCCACCGCCAGCGATTTCAGCATTACCGCATGCACCAAAGTAAAAATCGAAGTGGTCGCACCAATGCCCAGCGCCAACGTCAACACCGCGGTGATCGTAAACGCCGGCGCCTTCCACAAATGCCGCAGCGCGTGGCGCGTATCTTGCATCAATGTTTCTACCATCGGGAGTCCTCTTTGATCCCGATAGCCTTCCCTCATCGCCTCCACCCCTCCGAACTTCAGCACCGCTTGCCGTCTCGCTTCAACTGGCGATAAACCGGCACGAACATTTTCCGCAGTTTGCAGAGCGAGATGTTCGTCAATCTCGGCCTGCAATCGCTCTTCGTCTCCCTGCGTTCTCGCCCAGGAGCTCAGGCGCCTGAAGAGTCGCCGCAAGGCTCTCATTTCAGATCCTCCGCTTTGGCAGCAAAGAACCGCCCCACGATCGCCGCCGTCTGTTCCCAACCTCGGGTTTCGGCCTGCAATTGCTTCCGCCCGCCGCGGGTCAGCCGATAGAACCGTGCTTTGCGGTTGTTCTCGGAGGCGCCCCATTCGGAGCTGACAGATCCCTCTTGCTCCAGCTTCAGCAGCACGGGATAAAGCGTGCCTTGATTTACCGTCAGAAGATCGCCGCTGATCTGCTCGATACGCCGCGCGATGCCGTAGCCGTGCAGCGGCCCCAGCACGTCCAGTGTTTTCAGCACCATCAATGCCAGCGTGCCTTGCAGGACATCTGTTTTCTCTTTCATCAGGCTTTTTGGCTTTCCAACAGGAAGCATGGCACACTTCCTTTGGGAAAGCAATATGGCGTCGGCCGCTCCGCGCGCCGCGGCCGTCAAGCGGGCAATGTAAATCGCCGCTCAATCTCCCGCTTGATCTGCTCTTTGCTCTCTCCGGCAGGAAGCTTCGTTTGCCCTTCAATCTCGGCCGCTGCATCGGCCAGTTCGTCGTTCTTGATATTCTCCCGGAACCACTCCGAGTACTCCCGGTTCTTCAAGTGAAACAGCCATGTCTCATCGTCCACGCCTTCCAGCAGCCGGACAAACATGATCAGGTTGTGTGCCCGCAGATTTAGTTTTGCTTCTGGTCCCTTGAAATAGAAGCTGCGGTCCGGCGTCAACTCAGCCGTTCCGTACTTCCGGCTGTGCCGAACCCGGTCCATGCGGCACGCCGCCACTGAAAACAGACGCGGCGCGCTGCCGCCTTTTCGCGACCACAGCAGCGCCTTCCCC
>CAXUCT010000135.1:6434-11013 GCA_964249415.1 uncultured Bryobacteraceae bacterium
TCCAGCCCGCCCGCCTGTATCTGCGGACAGCTCTGCCCACAGGCGCTGCAAAATGCCTTGATTGTCTCCGCCGGCTTCTCCCCCACCGCAATAACCGTTTCGATCGAACCCAACACGCTCTCTGGCAAACGATCCGGCTCCAGCGTAATCAGCATCGCGCTCATCAACTCCTTGGGCAAAGCATCTCCCGATTTCTCGCGATCCGCCGGCGTCATGTGATGCGCCTCATCCAGAATCAACCAATGCGGCCTGCCGGTTCGCGCGCGCAATTCTTGTATGCGCGGCATCAAGCTCTCAAAGAATGCCGGCCGGTCATCTAAATGCATCCCCAGCAGGTTCGCAATCAAGCTCTGCTTCGGCTCCGCCAGCACCGCCAGAATTTCCTCCACCGTCGGCGCCCGCTGGCTGTCTCCCAGCATCAACGCACCTGTAAAATTTTGGTAATCGCCCTCCGGATCAATCGCCAGGAACTGATATTCCGCGTCCCTCAGCCGTTCCATCATTCCAGTCGTAAGCGTCGATTTACCGCCTCCCGACGTGCCCGCCAAAAGGATCGTTGATCCGTATGCCGGCACCCGCACCTCTCCATCATCCCCATGACCCAGCAGAATCGTGTCCCGGTCGCCCTTCGCCGGAATGCTCGCCAGGTCTTCCTCTACCAGGAGACCGATCAGTTCCGAAACGCCCGCTCCCGCCGGCTCCTCCGTCACGAAATCGGCTCGCTCTTTCAGAGCCGGTAGCCCGTTTGCTACCGATACCCCACGCTCACAAGCGCTCAAAAAAGCGTGATCGTTCTCCGCATCGCCGACCGCCACCGTGTTGTGTGGCGACAGGCCAAGCAGCTCCACAGCCCGTTTCACACCCGTCGCTTTGTTCACGCCCGAAGGAAGCACCATCAGCGATCCCTTGTTGAAAATCATCTGCAGTTCCAACCCAAGCTCCTGAATCGTGGCCAGAACCGCCTCTTTCTGGTCCTCAAGCGTCCCCACAATCACTCGGCCTGCCGACAACGGCGCCACCCCTCTCTCCGTCAGCTTCCGGACGAACTCCTCCGGCGGCGGCTCACACAACTCGGTTTCCGTTTGCGTCCCCGGATCGTACAGCAGCGCCCCGTTCTCCGCCACAATCAAGCGAAAAACCTCGTACTGAGGAAACGTCGCCTTCAGATCGGGCAGTTCCCTTCCCGTTACCAGCACCAGCTGCCGGCCGCTCTGTCGCAATTTCTTTATAGCCTTCAATGTCTTCGGCTCGACCGCCCCTTCCTCCGCAAGCGTTCCGTCATAGTCTGAAGCCAAAACAAAGTAGCGCATCCGGCGATTAGAAAGGTGGGTCCAGGCTCCCGTTTCATAACAGTTGGGTCACAACTTCGCAGTTGGGTTCGTTTGGAAAAAAGCCCGAATGCAACGCTGTTTGGGTTCGTTTTTTCAAAACGCTTTTCCAAAGGGGTTCGTTCGGTAATCCGGCCGGTCTCGAATCAATTGGGTTCGTTTCGTAAAACCGGCCGACACTGGTAAGCCCAAGGGTAATTCGCCTTAATGTTCGCCCCTCATCTCGCAGTTGCTCGACTTGCCTGTTTTGGTACGCTGAGACTTAGGGCTGCGTCCTGCACGCCCTGTGGTGTCTCAATGGATTCTGTAAACAATATAGGTGTCGCGACCGAGGAAACGCAGTCGCAGAACGAACGCTCTCCGGAAGTAATGGACCCTGAAGCTGCGGTCCGCACGCCGGATTCTTCCTCGTTTCGAGAGTTGGCTGCTGACCGGGATCGGCTGGCGCGAGAAAAGGCTGAGCTGCAGGATCTTTTGCAGCGCCGGCAAGCGGAGTTCGACAATTACCGGCGTCGGAACGAGCGTGAGCGCGGCGATCTGTTCGAGTTTGCGGCGATGGATGCCGTCAAAGCTCTCCTGCCCGTGCTGGACGACTTTGAGCGGGCTGTGAAAGTGGAGAGTGCTGATAAGGAGTACGCGCGCGGCATGGAGTTGATCTACCAGCGCCTGCATGAATCCTTGAAGAAGTTGGGAGTAGAACCGATCTCTTCCGAGGGTCCACTGTTTAACCCGCACATTCATAATGCTGTGGAGATGGTAGATACCAAGGACCATGCAGACGAGACGATCCTGGATGAGTTTCAGAAGGGCTACCGTTTTAAAGGCCGGCTTCTTCGTCCGGCCATGGTAAAAGTCGCGGTTAATCGTTGATGAGTGTGGGGAACGGGCGCAACGCACGATGAGTGTCGCCAAACGAGATTATTACGAAGTCCTGAGCGTTACGCGGGACTGCGATGACGGGGTGCTCAAGACCTCCTATAGAAGGTTAGCCCTGCAGTACCACCCGGACCGCAATCCGGAGAACCGCGAAGCGGAAGAGCGCTTTAAGGAAGCGGCGGAAGCATACGCTGTGTTGAGCGATCCGCAAAAGCGCGCCGCGTACGACCGGTTTGGGCATCAGGCGGTGAATGGGGCTGGATCGGCGGGCTTCGACGAGACCTCGTTTGCCGATTTCGGAGACATCCTCGGCGATCTGTTCGGGCTCGGCAATATCTTCGGCAGCGGCGGCGGGCGGCAACGTTCCCGTGTGCAGCGCGGCGAAGACATCCGCTACGATCTGGAGATCAGCTTTGAGGATTCCATGCGCGGCTTAGCGGCCGACCTGCAGATTCCGCGCATGGAGGCCTGCTCAAAATGCCAGGGCACGGGCGCCGATCCCAGCGTCGGTTTGGTCACCTGCGCCGCTTGCCATGGGCGGGGCGAGATCCTCTACCAGCAAAGTTTTCTCTCCATCCGGAAAACCTGCCCCACTTGCGGGGGCCGCGGCAAGGTGATTCGCCAGGCCTGCTCACAGTGTCGGGGGGAAGGCTTCAGCAGAGCGGAAAAGAAGCTGAAGGTCAATATTCCGGCGGGAGTTGATAACGGCACGCGCTTGCGCTTGGGGGCTGAGGGCAATCCTGGCCCCGGCAACAGCCATCCCGGCGACCTCTACGTCGTGATTAAGGTAGCCGAGCATCCCATCTTCGAACGCCGCGAGTACGATCTCCATTGCACTCTTCCCGTGAACATCGCGCAAGCTGCTCTAGGGGCGGAGATTGACATTGAAACGTTCGACGGATTGCAGAAAATTCGCGTGCCCGAGGGGACCCAGTCCGGCGCGCAGTTCCGATTGCGCAATCTCGGCGTGCCCCACCTGAATAGCCGGTCTAGAGGCGACCTATTTGTCCACCTGGACGTCCAAGTGCCCCAGAAACTTACCCGCGAACAGCGCAAACTCTTCGAGCAGCTCAGCGAGGTTCTGCCGGCCGAAAACATGCCCCACGAGAAAAGCGTGTTTGAGAAAGTTCGCGACTTCTTCGGGTAAAGGTATTACCGAAACCCGTGACATCGCCCTCCTGAGCATAGGAGAGCCGGCTGGGTGAGGAGAGCCGGTTGGGTAATGAAATCGGATAAGCGGCTATGCCGCCATTCAATAACCAACCGAGGGAACCACCAACCGACAAAACCGAGGGACTGTCCCAATTCCGGTCAGTCAGAGGTATGGGCTTAGGCTGCGAACTCCTTGGTAAACGGACGTTTAGCACGTCGGTTTATTACTAGCTCTAAGGAATTACATTGACCTTTCTTCCGCTTCGGGGATATTATTGCGCAGTCGTAGCTTAGGACCAAATGTTGGATATCAAGAAAGTCTGCCGAAGTCTCCAAATTGTCACTGTTCTAATTGCATCCTCAGGAGCAGGAAAGCTGTATGCCCAATCGCCAAGTTCATTCATTACGCTAACAACAATTGATAATCAGAACTTAAATGCACCGTTACTAGAGTACTTAAATACTGGCCAAGAGCCAATTACCGCCGTCGTCATACGCAAGATCACGCCCCCCGAGCAGGTTGTTTGGTCAGACTCTCCATGTCTCTTAATAAGAGTTTCGGCCAGACTTGAATACTAGCGGACTGACCGGGCGGAAGGGGTGCATTCGCATAGTGGCATCCGTAATCTTTAAAGACGGAAGTTACATTGGCAGTGCTTCAGATTTGGTGCATGGCGGCGAAGATGCTATAAACGAGATCTTTCTGTTTAGGAGGGGGAGATCTGAGAGCTGGACCGAGTGGAACAACAAGGTTCGGGGATTGAATCCGAACGATCACAAAGCCATTCAAGATTTTCTGCAGGAAGCGAGCGGCGGTGGCGGCCGGTTCGTTAGAATCGATTCGCCAAAACCTAATCCTGGAAAGGACACCACCGCCGTGAAGAAACCGTACCATATTGTGAGCCGGGAGGCTGAAACAGCAGCCGCCAGCATGGAAGAGTTCGCAAAGGCGAACGGACAGATATTGCTGCCACTGGTGGAGTTGATCACGCAGGCCCGGCTGGCAGTCGATGAAGTGATCGACAGCATCGGCCGGCAGACGATCGAAACGATCTTGAGTTTGAGTGCCGAGCAGATTGCCGGGCCGCGCACGCCGAGTAAGAGCAGCGGCGACATTCGCTGGCACGGATCGCCGAAGGGGCGCGTCAGCTTGGCCGACCGGCAACTGGCGGTGAAGCGTCCGCGGCTGCGCCACAAACAGGCAGGTGAAGTCGGCGTTCCGG
>CAXUCT010000136.1:0-10931 GCA_964249415.1 uncultured Bryobacteraceae bacterium
ATGACGAAGGCAAATATGTAGCAAAAGTTGGACACATAATCAAAAAAAACAATTTCCCAAATACCCGCCGGTATGCCTACCGCTAAGCCCGCCACCCAGGTGCTGATATACGGGGTCTGAAATCTGAGATGGACTCGGGAGAACACGTCTGGCAGCAAGCGATCGCGTGACATGGCAAACCAGATGCGGGCTTGGCCATACTGATAGACCAGTAGCGACGAGAGCATTCCCAGCAGGGCGCCCGCCGTGACCGTGAATCTCAACCTGTTCATGCCGATGGCTTCGAGCGCATTCGCGACAGGAGAAGCGTTGTCCAGCGTCTTCCAGTTCACGATGCCGGTGAGGACAAAGGCCACGGATGTGTAGAGCAATGCGCAGACTATCAGGGTGCCGATGATGCCAATAGGCATGTTTCGCTGCGGGTTCGTGCACTCCTCGGCTGCGGTGGAGACGGAATCGAATCCGATGAATGTAAAGAAGACGATCGCCGCGCCGCTAATAACGCCTCCGAAGCCGTTCGGCAGAAAGGGATGGAGATTGGAGGCTTGTACAGCACGGGCCGCGCCGAAAATAAACAGCAGAACCGCCGCTAGCTTGATAGCGACCATGACGTTGTTGGCTCCGGCGCTCTCCTTAACGCCGCGCACCAGAATCCAGCTCAGCAGCATGACGATCAGGAAGGACGGCACATTAAACAGGCTGCCGGTGAATCGTCCCTCGACCACAGCGGGCTCGGAGAGATATTTCGGTAAATGAACACCGAAGAGGTAATCGCAGAACACGTTGAAATAAGCCGAAAAGCCGACCGCCACCGACATATTCGAGACAGCGTATTCCAAGATCAGATCCCAACCGATGATCCAGGCGAAGATTTCACCAAGCGTTGTGTATGCGTAGGTATAGGCGCTGCCGGCGATGGGGATCATGGAGGCTAGCTCGGCGTAACAGAGCGCAGCAAAGCCACACGTGAGCGCCACAAGAAGGAAGGATAGGGTTAGACCAGGGCCGGCACCGGGGCGCCCGATGGTGGACGTGGCCGCGGAGCCATGCAGAATCAAGTCGAGCAGCGGAGCGTTTAAGACGGAGGGTACGTCGAGATGCTGCCCGGCCGCCGCAGTGCCGGTAACCGTAAAGATGCCTCCGCCAATGACTGCACCAATTCCGAAGGCGATCAGACTCCACGGCCCTAGTGAACGCTTCAGCCTTTTGCCTTCGACGTGCGTTTCGTCCAGCAAGGCGTCAATATCTTTCGTCTTCAGCAGCTGGTTCATTGTTAATGCGACAGTATAGCGACAGAGTTGCAAGGGCTGATGCGCAGGCCTGTACTATTTCGAACCGCGACCCTTAATTGCGGATTCCCGCGCCGGACGGGTCAATATCCAAGCCCACTTGTTTGAGCATGGAGTGAATCTCCGGGTTGGCCATAAAGTTTTTCCAAATGAGTCCCGATCGACGATTCTCAATCATGACAACCATGGGGTCTTGGTTCAGTCCCATGTAGATTCCGGAGAACCAGTTCTGTTGAAGGTTGAATGAATCACGGAATCCATACACACTCCAAAGACGATCACCAAGCTCTCGATAGAAGTACTTCAAAGCCGCCATGGAAGCCTCCGGCGTATAAGGGAATGACGCGACTGCTCCCGTGGGAGCTATGGTGCCATCATCTAGCCGGGGATTCGGTTCGTATGGTACATACCCGTTTGGACCATCAACGGCAGTGATTCCCCAGCAGTTGGGACCATAGCCTTTGAACCCGTGCGGATTCCTTATGCAGTACTCGCGATTGACGCGAGCGAGATTGCGGTTATTTTCGAAGTAATCCGTGAAGCGGTCGCGCACATGAGGGTCGAATCCCATGAATGAGTACTGAGTGAAGAACAGCGGTCCGCCTGTTCCCATGCCGACGTCGAGCTTAATTCCGTAGTAATTCTGGCCATTGATGTACTCGTTGGGCAGGCCCGCCCAGCCTGAATAGTAGAGGCCTGCAGCAACAGGATGTGTGGGTGAGGCTATGGCCAGTAGATAGGTGATCATTACCTCGTTCCATCCGGTCAATTGATGATTGATGTGCCAGGCGTATTCGGGCGACCAGTGCCAATACAGGGCGCGACTCTCCGGTGTTCTGCGAAACCAGTCCCATTCGACCCCGTTCCAAAGAGCGGTAATCCTGCGGACAAGGTCTTTCTCAGATGTGCTGCTTCCGCTGAAATAGCTCCGGGCGGTAAGCAACCCTTCCATCAGAAACGACGTTTCCACCAGGTCTGCACCGTTGTCGTACATGTCGAAGACGGGCATCCGACGACCCGTAGCGCCGTTCATGAAATGGGGCCAAGCGCCGTGATACCGATCGGCGGTTTCGAGGAAGGTGGTGAGCTTTAGCAGCCGCTGAACACCTTGTTCACGCGTAATGAAGCCGCGATCCACGGCTACGACGAGCGCCATGATCCCAAAGCCGCTTGCGCCGGTCGCGACGATATCGTCATTGCCCGGCAGATTCTCGCGGGTCATACCCGACGCTGGGTGAGCGCCTTCCCAGTAATAGCGGAAGCAGGCTTCTTGAACCATGGTCAGCAGCTCTTCGTCCGTCATAGCGTGCGTAGATGCCGTGGCGACCTTCGAAGGAGCCGACTCCCGGTAACTAGCGTCTTCGGTCGTGACTCTGTATTGGGCTTCTCCATCGGATCTGCCTACGAAATCGGCATAGCGATGCACGCCCGGTACCTGGATACCAATGGGAACGAACGGACGCTCCCCGAGCGAACGAAAAATAACGTATCGCTCAACTCTGTCATCCTCCACCGGATCCCAAGTTATGTCTATATGACGTTCATAGCCTTCGGCTTGTAAGTGACTTACCTGCGGTAGCGGCAGCTGAGTGGGAGGATGCGGCGTATGGATCTTAACTTCGTCGATAATTAGGGTGTGCGCGGCACCATCTGAAGCTCCCTGGATGAAAGAGACGGTGTTCACACGGTGCGATTCGAAGGGATGGACCGACGCACTCGAGAAGCGATGAAGTGGAATATTCACCTGTACCCATTTGGCGGACGGAATGGGGTTGGGCGAGGAAGTGAGATCAAGCGGATGAGTGAAGTTCTTCGCGGTGTCTTTCAACGCCATGCGCGGAAGATTCGCGGCCGCGATCGGTTCCGGAGAGTAGAGCCAAAAGGAAAGAACGTCTCCCGGGAAGTCTATCACTCGATTTCGCCACTCATACAATCGAATCTCCGCTACCCAGCCGCCCTGGGGCATCGATTTCCAGTCCAGGCGCAGTGCGTTTGGGGGAGTTACGAACGTCTTTGTTTCTACAGGTAACTTGCCGTTGACGAGGCGCAACATGCTAGGCGACGATACGTTGCCATGGCTGTAATAGTAAGTGTCTGGCGTGAGGCTGTTGTCGAAGATGATCGCGTTGCTGTAGCTTTTTGCTTCGCGAGCAAGGGCAGCGTGCGAAGGTAACAAGAGTAAAAACAAAGCCGCAGTGCAACGGACCGCCGTCTTCGGACCAGTCATAATTACGTTTCGCATAAGAACAAGATGTTTTCATCTTGACAGCGTGCTTTCCATGACATATGTTCAATGCAACAGTCATAGCTTATTGACCGTTTAGCCGGTCCACGTAAAGGGGTGTTGCCATGATGAGAACGTTCAGGGCGCGTACCGCAATGCCGGTGATCGCCTTCGCCGCGGTCTGTTTAACGATAGCCGTTCCAGGACAGTTGAGTGCTCAATACCGAGCCAGTCTGCAAGGCACCATCACAGACCCTCAGGGTGGCGTGGTTCCGGATGCGAGCATAACGCTTAAAAGCGGCGAAACTAATGTCTCGCGTACGGTAACCAGTTCCGGTTCAGGTGTGTATGCCATTCCGGGTCTCGCGCCAGGGAAGTATAGCCTGGAAGTAGAAAAGGCTGGATTTTCTAAGAAGCTTCTAGACTCCGTCCTGATCACGTCAGAACAGGCCCAATCGCAAGACGTGCAATTGGACGTAGCTGCACAAACAGTGCAAACCGTTACGGTGAGTGCCGAGCAAGCGCCGGTCATTGATACGGAGACCGCCACTATATCGAGCACGTTCTCCAGTAGAGAGGTTCAAGACCTCCCGACGTTTGGCCGCGATCCGTTCCGCGTAGCGCAGCTTGCATCGGGGACGTTTGGAGATAATGCCCGGCAAGCGAACGGCAGCAGTGGACAAAACCTGCCCGGCAGCGCCGGACCTGGCGGAACAAACGGCCCTACCAGCATCTTTCAGACTGAGCATCAGGTTCAGGTGAGCGCGAACGGAACTAGAAATAATTCAAATAGTTTCCAGATTGACGGCGTGGAAGTAAACAGTCTCGCCTGGGGCGGTGCTGCTGTGATCACCCCGAACGAGGAATCGGTCAAGGAAGTAACTGTTCAGGCGAATCCTTACAGCGCGGAGAATGGGCGCAATAGCGGTGCGCAGGTCCTAGTAGTTTCAAAAAACGGCACGAACGAGTTCCATGGAAGCGCAGTCATGCAATTCGATCGCCCAGGGCTGAACGCGTACCAGAGATATAACGGCCCTAATAACCCAGTGCAGCGTGATAACGATAGGTTTAATCAATGGTCGGGGAGTTTAGGCGGACCCATTAAGCGCAACCGGCTCTTCTTCTTTTTCTCTTATGAGACTCTCCGAAGCAACTCCGTTTCGACAGCGCTGAACTGGTATGAGACTCCGCAGTTTCTCGCGACGGTCAAAGGAGCGTCGCCTAGTAGCATTGCGGCTAAGATTGCCGGGTATCCGGGCGAAGGCGCGGCTTACAGCTATATTGTGCCGAAGACCTGTTCCGACGCCGGCCTTTCCGGCCCCGGACAATGCCAGGTTATAACCCAAAATGGGCAGTACGCCGGCCTTGACATTGGATCACCCCTTCGCGGCCCTCTTGGCACGGCGGATCCAACTTATGTCAATAACGGGACGCCCGGGATTGGTGGCGGTCTCGATGGGGTTCCTGACGTGTTCTATGTCCAAACCGCGAACCCTTCATCCACTGATCCTCAACAATATAACGGCCGGCTTGACTACCAGGCGACAAGCAAAGATCTGCTTGCCTTTAGCACTTACTTCGTTCCGGTAAATACAACGAATTACAACGGTCCGGTCCGCGCGGCAAATTTCTGGCACAACAACCGAACGAACGAAGCTGCCACGGTGCTATGGGATCACACCATCTCGGCGGCTTGGCTGAACGAAGCGCGGTTTAACGTAACGCGTTGGCTTTGGAACGAGGTTTCTGATAACCCGCAGGAGCCGTTTGGGTTGCCCCAGGAGAATACGGACAATCTCGGCAGCGTAAATTTACAGTTCCTGGGCGCCCCCGGGCCCAGTATCTTAAATCAGACCACCTACAATTTTCGCGACACGGCAAGCACCGTGTTGAGGAGTCACTCGCTGAAGTTTGGCGTGGATATTCTCAAGGAGCAGGATAACGACAACCTGGCGGGTTCGGCACGACCGCAGTTTTATTTCCGGAATCTTTGGGATTTCGCGAACGACGCGCCTTATCAGGAGGTTGGAAATTTCAACCCTTTGACGGGACAGCCCACGAGCGCGACTCGATACATCCGGTCTTCTATCTATGCGGGATTCGTGCAGGACGATTGGAAGGTAAAGCCGAACCTGACACTGAATCTGGGTCTTCGCTGGGAGTACTTCTCTCCGGTTCACGAAAAGTACGGCAACATCAGCAACGTAATTCTTGGTTCCGGTCCCGATCCGCTCACGGGACTACGTATAAAAGTTGGCGGCGACCTCTACAACGCGAGTAAGAATAACTGGGGTCCGCAGTTCGGGTTTGCTTGGCGGCCCAATCCCAGCAGTGAGCGGTTCGTGGTGCGCGGAGGTTTTGGTATCGGCTATAACCGTATGGAAGAAGCCATCACCCTCAACGGCCGCAGCAATCCGCCGCTGGTGGCCGGCTTCACCCTAACGGGAAACAACGTGCTGTATCAGGTACCGAGTAACGTAAATCAGTTTTCAGGTTATCCCGCGAATCCAGCCGCCAAGCTGTCGTTTGATTCGACGACTGGGCTCCCTACGAATGGAACTCAAGTGAGTTTGACTGGTTTCCCGACCACGCTTCCCACGCCCGTTGTGTACCGCTACTCGTTCGGAACAGAATACGATTTAGGCGGTAACTGGGTTGCGAAGGCGGGATACCAAGCGAGCTTGAGCCGTCACTACACCAGACAAGACAACCTGAATTTTCTTTACGCTCCCTTAAATCCAGTCGTGCAGAATCTTTACTACTACACGAACGATGCGAATGGCAGCTTCAATGCACTTAACGCGGAGATTGAACACCGCTTTGCGAGGACGTTCCAGATCGACTTCCAGTACCGCTGGAGTCACGCCATCGACGACGGGTCGAATGATTACTACATTGGCGAATATCCCTACGGTCTACAGTATTTGAAGGGATCGGCAGATTTCGACGTCCGACACAATATCAAGCTTTATGGCTTGTGGAGTCCTCGCATTTTCAGAGGCAACGATTGGAAAGAAAAGATCCTGGGCGGCTGGCAACTGAGTGGAATCCTAAATTGGCATACGGGCTTTCCTTGGACGCCGCTCTATACCAACACTGGCTGTAACGTGGTGTATCAGAACAGCGGATATTGCAACCTTCGGCCACAAAGCTACTTGGGAGGCGCGGGTACTGATTACAGCAACTCAACGTTTGAACGAGCCAACGGCAATTTTCCAAATGGCGCGCTGGCTTACTTCACTGTTCCACCGGTGATAACGAACGGGATTCCCCCCGCCCCTTCTGTAGGACGTAACGTTTTACAAGGCCCCAACTACTTCGACACTGATATGACGATTGCGAAGTCGTTTGGTCTTCCCAGGATGAAAGTTTTTGGCGAGGGGGCGAGACTCGAACTGCGGGGCGATCTATTCAATATTTTCAACAAGCTGAACCTCAGTCCCATGACGAACAACAGTGCCGACCAGACTATTAGCTTTAACGGCACAACCAGCAACCCGCTGTTTGGGCAGGCTCAATCTGCACTGGCTGGACGCATCGTAGAACTACAAGCCCGATTCAGTTTCTAGCGCGAGATTGTTGGACCCTTGGAGCCCACGTATCATTAAGTTGGTGTAATCGGGCTCTCTGCAACGGGCAGGGAGTCCAGTCCATCCAACGGGTTGGAAGACTGACCCGATTGCCGGCACTTATTTGACCGCTGTGAGACGCCAGAATGCTCGCCTCTCGCGCCGCGAGTTTCTACTGTCAACCGCGAGCGCAACCCTGCTAGCGCGAGGTGTATCCGCTGCACCCACGCCGCCTGAAACGCAAGCTCCGCTGGGTGCGGATGACCGCAAGTTTCTCGAAGATGTGGGCAAACGGTGCTCCCGTTATTTCTGGGAGCAGGTAGACCCGCATACAGGGATTGTGATGGATCGCGGCAAGAACGATGGGTCGCGCTCTGGAAATAATGTTGGAAGTTCCGCAGCGACTGGGTTTGGGTTGACTGCTTTGTGCATCGCCGCAAGCCATGGATGGCTGCCGAAGGACCAGGTTCGCGCGCGGGTTTTGACCACGCTTCGGTACTTCTGGATGCACGCTTTTCACGATCACGGGTGGTACTACCACTTCATGGACGCGAGCACGGGCGAACGCCGGTTGGGCTCGGAAATATCGAGCGTGGACACCGCGCTTTTCCTAAGTGGCGCGTTGACGGCGGCGGGGTACTTCTCAGCAGATCGCGAGATTCAGACGCTTGCCCGGGACATTTTCGATCGCGTGGATTTCGCTTGGATGCTGGCGGGGAACCCGCGGCTTCTCTCGATGGGGGTGCTGCCGGGGTCGGGTTTTCTCACAGCTCGATGGAGCGTCTATAGCGAAGCTTCGATCCTGTATTTGCTTGCCATCGGATCTACTCGTCATCCTATACCTCCGGACAGCTGGTACGCGTGGCTGCGGCCGGAAGTTCACTATGACCAATGGACCTTTGTCAGCGGGGGCCCGTTGTTTACCCATCAGTATTCACATGCGTGGGTGGATTTCCGGCACCAGCAGGACGGCGACCCATCGTATCTGAATTACTTCCATAATTCGATCATTGCGACTTATGCCCATCGCGACTTCTGCATCAGCCTGCAAGACAGGTATTCGGACTATGGTCCGAACATGTGGGGGATCACGGTGTCTGATAGTCCCACCGGTTATGTCGTGTGGGGAGGGCCACCCTACGCCGGGCCTATCAACGGCACGCTGGTCCCGTGTGCTGTCGCTGGTTCGTTGATGTTTGCGCATGAAATCTGCCTGCCTGTGTTGCGCGAAATGCACAACGTTTACGGTGATAAGATTTACCAGCGTTACGGCTTTACGGATGCCTTTAATCCAAACTGGAAAGACCAGAAGCTCTGGGTCAATCAGGATGTCGTCGGAATTGACGTCGGCATCTCACTGCTCAGCATCGAGAATCTTTTGACAGGTAACGTTTGGCGCTGGTTTAAGCGAAACCAGTATATTCAAACTGCGATGGAGCGCGTCGGCTTCCATCTGGCAACGCCGGGCATCGGTCTACGTCAGATGAGAACCGGCGCGCGACGCGGATAGAGGCTTAGCGCTTCCGTTGGCCCTTGGCGGCTTTCTTAATAGTGCGCTTGTTTGAACCGCGCGCGACACCAGAAGCTCGCTTAGCTTTTGGGGCTGCCTTTTTGCGAGAGGTTCGCTTCAGCTTCTTGCGCTCTGTTTTATCTTCTACGTGCTTCGTATTCATTCGTCGACTTTGATCCCTGCGAACCTTTCAACAATCTTCTTCAACCCATGACCTGGGAAGCTAATTGTTAGTTTCGCATCCTCTCCGTCGCCTTCACGACGGAGAACCGTTCCGCGGCCATATTTTGGGTGCTGAACCACTGCTCCGGCGCGAAAACCTACAGCGCCGCGTGCGCCAGTCGTCCGTTGCGCGCCTGCTGGCCGGGAGGACGGCTGAGAAGCGGGCGATGGAGGGCGTATTACCTGCGGCGTTGATCGGGAAGACGGCTGCGGAGCGCTCACCGGCGAAGCTGCCGGCGGCCGTGAAAAGCCGGAAGGCGGCGGCATGCCTCGTTCGGCGAAGAACTGAGCAATGTTGTCGACCGAGTTGTATGTGCGGCCGGTGTACAGATTGCGCTTTGCCGCCTCGCGCACGTCGTATTGTTCGGTGAACAGGTCGACCTCTTCTGCATAGGGCTCTTTGTACGGAGACAAGCGTTCACGCAAGCCTGCGGGCACTTCGTTGAGGAAGCGAGAAGGCAGGCAGACTTCCGGTTGGGAACCGCCGTATTTGCGGCGATACCGCGCCCATGTAACGTATAGCCTTTTTTCCGCGCGCGTCATTCCGACGTAGCAGAGGCGCCTCTCTTCTTCCATGGCAGCTTCTGTATTGAGCGAGCGGCTATGCGGGAAGATACCTTCTTCGAGACCTGCCAGGAAAACGTTTGGGAACTCCAGGCCTTTCGCATTGTGGATGGTTAAAAGGGAGACGGCGGCTTGCTCATCGACGGAGTCGGCATCCGCGACCAAGGCGGCGTGATCGAGAAAATCGGACGAGAGATCGCTTTTGAGCATCGCGTTGTATCCGGTTCTTTCAAGAATCTCCCGCAGAGTCTCGTGAATCGGTTTGGTCTTAGCGGTCTCGCTCAGATAATTAATTACATTTAAAAAAGACTTCAATGCAGACTCAGCCCTGGTGGGGAAAACCTTCTCCTCCAGCATTCGGGGAAGTGCGTTCCACAGGCTCATGCCGTGTTCGAGCGCATACTGCTCCACTTGCTCCACGGTGCCCTTGCCAATGCCGCGCGCCGGCGCGTTGATGATACGGAGAAGACTAACCGAATCTTGCGGGCTCAGCAGGACTTTCAGGTAGGCGAGGAGATCTTTGACTTCGGCGCGCTGATAGAAACTGAATCCCCCAACCACGAGATATTTGCGGCCGTAGCGCCGCAGCGCTTCCTCAATCTGCCGCGACTGGAAGTTTGTGCGATAGAGAACAGCGACTCTTTCTAGCGGATTCTTGGCTAGAATCTTCTCGATCGTGTCGGCAATGAAGAGGGCTTCGTTCTCGCCGTCGGGAGCTTCGTAGTAGCCGATCTTGGTCCCGGCGTCTGAGTTCGTCCACAGCCATTTGCCTTTACGTTCTTTATTGTTCGCGACAACGGCGCTGGCGGCTTCGAGGATGTTTTTCGTGGAGCGGTAGTTCTGTTCCAGGCGAATTACAGCGGCGTCAGGATAGTCGCGTTCGAAGTCCAGGATGTTCCGAATGTCGGCGCCGCGCCATCCGTAAATAGATTGGTCCTCGTCACCTACCACGCACACGTTGTGCCGGGCTTCTGTTAACAGGCGCATCAGCTCATATTGGCTTCGGTTCGTGTCCTGATACTCATCAATCATCACGAATTCATGGCGGCGGTTACAGAGCTGTCGAAGCGCATCGTCGTGCCGCAGCAACCTGACAGTTTCCAGCAGCAGATCGTCAAAATCCAGAGCGTTCGCCTGGCGCAGCCGCTCCTCGTAAACTTCATACAGTTTGGCGAGACGTGTCAGCTTCGGATCCGTTGACGCTTTGAACCAATCCTGCGGCGTTTCGTTGTGACTCTTGCCATGGCTAATGCGGGACAGTGCGGCGCGGTACTGCATGAACTTTTCGTCGAGCCCAAGTTGCTTGTAAATGGACCGCATCAGCGCGACTTGATCGTCGTCATCGTAGATGGTGAACTGTC
Source organism: uncultured Bryobacteraceae bacterium (assembly GCA_964249415.1). GTDB lineage: Bacteria > Acidobacteriota > Terriglobia > Bryobacterales > Bryobacteraceae > Bog-105. The sequence goes on from CAXUCT010000136.1 coordinate 10,740, forward strand.
GAGTGAAGCCGGGCCGGATTTCGGCTAGCGACTCTCCGTCGCGGCGGAGCATGCGGACACAAAACGAATGAAAGGTAGAGACAATCGGCGTGCTACCCGTGGTCCTGTTAGTCAATAGACTGTTTACACGCTGCCGCATCTCGTCTGCCGCCTTATTGGTGAAGGTGACTGCAAGCACGGCGGGGCCTGGGG
>CAXUCT010000137.1:0-10862 GCA_964249415.1 uncultured Bryobacteraceae bacterium
CCCCACAACTACCACGTGATAAGGTCTACCGAAACCTCGCTGGAAAGCCCCGACCAGCCCTGGTGATGTCCAGCGAAATATCACTAGCAGAACAAAGTCGAAAAAGAAGAAGAGCAAAAGAAAACTGCGGCTCAGCGGCGGATCAAGCCGTAGCAGGTACTGAAATAAAATCACCAGCACGGTTCCGAAAAGGGTTTGCCTGGCGGTGTTGACCACCACATGCCACGGCCGCGCCGATTGGAGGTACTCGTATACTCGCTGCCATGACCCCAGTGCCACCCATATGATCGCGCAAAAGCACAGCAGCAAGAGATGCGGCTCGGGCCGCAGAAAGAACAGCGTTCCCAGCCCAGACGCTCGCGTGCGGGTGAAGTAAGCCGTTTCGAAAGCTAGAACGGTAAGCACCGCGTCTGCAATCGCAAACAGTAAACGTAATTTCCTGCGATGGTGCGCAAACAAGGAGCCGACCCTACCCTATCATCCCCGCATGCATCAAGCCGAGCGTAACGCGTTATCCAGATCCGCTTTGATGTCTTCTAAATTCTCTATCCCTGCCGCCACGCGCACCAGATTCTCGCGAATGCCCATACGCTCTCGCATCTTTGGCGAGACATTCCGGTGAGACGCGATCAGAGGGTATAACAACAGCGTGTGCACATCTCCCAACGAGGTTCCCGGCACGATCATCTTCAGCCGGTCCATAAAACTCAAAACGGAAGCCTTATTTCCATCTTTAATCTCAAAGCTCAGGATCGCTCCAAAAAGGCCCGGTGCAAACGACTGCTGGATAGCCGCCGCATCCGGATGATCCGCGTCTGAACAGTAGTAAACGCGCTCCACGCAGGGATGCGTCTTCAACCATTCGGCTAACGCCTTGGCATTCTGGCACTGCCTCTCAAATCGCAGCGCCAACGTCTTGATGCCGCGCATCGTGAGATAGCTCTCAAACGGCCCTAAGACAGGACCCACCAGACGAGAAATGCTACGCACAGTTTCGTGATGAGTCGCATCGCTCACCACCAGCCCACCTAGTACGTCGCCGTGCCCGGCAAGATACTTGGTCGCGCTATGCACCACGATGTTCGCTCCCATCTCGAGCGGTCGCATTAGCATCGGAGTCGCGAACGTGCTATCCACGATCAAGCATGCGCCTGCGTCTCGCGCCAACTCCCCGATCTGATCGATCCTAGCTACGCGCAGCAGAGGATTGGAGATGCTCTCCAGAAAGATACACCCGGGTTGACGATCGGCAATCGCTTTTTTTACCTCCGGCAAATTGCAAACGTCCACATACTTCACCTCAACCCCGAACGGCTCAAGCACCTGGTCCAGCATCCCGACAGTAGCTCCGTAAATGGAAGCCGATGCGATCACGTTATGCGGCCGGTCGGTAAGCGCGGCTTGGAACGCAATCTGTACAGCCGCCATTCCGGACGCCGTAGCGAGCGCTCCATGCCCATGCTCGAGCGTTGTGACTAGTTCTTCCAGTGCTTGGTTCGTGGGGCTGGCATACCGGGCATAGCAAAAGCCTTCCTCTTCATGCCCCAGCACGCGGTCCAGAGTCGCCGCCGAGTCATAGAAGTGTGTCGTGCCCAGTTGAATCGGCGTTGTGGAAGGAACCGGTGTTCCGGGCATACGCTTGCGGTCGCCTGCATGTACAACTTCAGATTCGAACTTCATTTTCGTTTCCACCGAACCCCGTCTTTGGTGTCCTCAAGCACGACGCCTTGGCCGAGAAGGGAGGCGCGAATCTCATCCGACCGGGCAAAATTGCGCATCTTCTTTGCCCGTGTCCGCTCTTCAATGTAGGCCTCAATCTCCTGATCCGATAACGCCGCAGCTTCCACCCCCGAATTCGGCAATGCCTTTGCCTCGCTCGGCTTCAAAATATCGAAGACTGTGTCGAATACTTCCAGCACGCGAGCCGCATCCCAACGATTCTCTTCCCGGAACTGGTTATCGTCTATAGCTGTATTGATTGCTCGGACGTAATCAAAGATAGCGGCCAGCGCCTCGGCCGTGTTGAGGTCATCGTCCATGCCCTCTTCGAACTGCCGGATCGCCTCGCGCGATCGGTCGCTCAGCTCTTCATCGCGTCCAGGTGGAAACTTCGTCGAGGTCAGCCGCAACTCGAAATCCCGCAGCCGTTCAATCGTCTTGGCCGCGGCCTTCAGTCCTTCGAAAGTAAAGTTCAGCTTCTTGCGATGAGGAACAGAGGCCAGCAAATACCGTATCGCTTCAGGCTGGTGCCCAATCGCCAGCAAATCGCGTAGCGTATAAAAGTTGCCCAAAGACTTCGACATCTTCTGCGATTCGATATGGAGGTGCTCGGAGTGGAGCCAGAATCGTGAAAACGGCTTGCCCGTGATCGATTCCGATTGCGCAATCTCGTTCTCATGATGCGGAAACACCAGGTCGATACCGCCCGCATGAATGTCCAGCGTCTCGCCCAAATAGCTCATTGCCATTGCAGAGCACTCGATGTGCCATCCCGGCCGCCCCGCACCAAACGGTGTCTCCCATGCTGGTTCGCCTTCTTTGCGCGCCTTCCAAAGAACAAAATCCCGTGCATCGGCTTTGTCATATTCGTCCACGTCCATGCGCGCGCCGCTTCGTATGCCGCTGAAGTCATTGTGTGATAACTCCCCATATTCGGGAAACGTTGAGATCCGAAAATAAACGGAGCCGTCGCTGGTATAGGTACAACCCTTCGCGGTTAACTGCTCAATGGCCTGCACCATCTCCTCAATGTGCTTCGTCGCCGGCGCCACATGCTCCGGCTGCTCCAGACGCAACGTGGCGGCATCTTCGAAAAACGCCTTCGTGAACCCCGCAGTATAGTCTTCAATGGATTTGCCTTCCTTGGCCGCGTTGAGGATGATCTTGTCTTCTACGTCCGTCACGTTCATCACGTGGTTCAATTGATAGCCGCGATAGCGCAACCAACGCCGTAAAATGTCCTGAAACGTGAAGGTTCGGAAGTTGCCGATATGGACGAAATTGTAGACAGTCGGCCCGCAGGTGTACATCCGGACGGTATTGCCCTTCAGCGGATAAAAATCCTCTACCTCTTGCGTAAGAGTATTGTAAAAACGGAGAGCCATCCGGAGGGATAAGATTCAATCGTAACAAGCAGGCCTGGATACAGCTCATCTGCCGCCGGCTTCCACCTATAAGGGAACTTTCGCCGTTAGGGAACTTTTCGCCGTTTCGTCCGTCTAAATCCAAACGAGGAGGCCCATCATGTTAGAAACGTTGCTCAAAGACGGCAAACACTCTCTGCGCATGTTCGCGCAAACCCCCGGCTTCACCATTGCCGCCATTGCAGCGCTGGCACTCGGCATTGGCGCCAACACTGCCATCTTCTCCGTCGTAAACAGCGTTCTGCTCAAGCCGCTCACGTATCCAGACGCTGATCGCATCGTCCAGTTTTTGCTGACCTCCCCTCAAGGCTCCGGCCCCGGCGCTTCGGTCCCCAAGTTCGCCACTTGGCGCGCACGGACAGACGTTTTCCAGGACGTAGCCGCTTACGATTTCAGTGGCCCCGGTCTCAATCTAACCGGCGGCGCTTACCCGGAACAGGTCAAAGGGCTTCACGTTACTCACGATTACTTCCGTCTCTTTGGGGCTGCCGTCGAACGAGGCCGTATCTTCACTAAAGAAGAGGACAGCCCACACGGGCCTCATGTGGCGATGCTCAGCGATGGACTCTGGCGCAGGCGCTTCGGAGCTGATCCAAGCATAGTCGGCAAAAACATTGAACTCGGAGGTGAGCCCTACGCGGTCGTCGGTATCATCGCACCTAGCTTTAACTTCGATCCGGCACCGGACCTTTGGCTGCCTTTTCAGTTCAATCTTAATACCACCGATCAGGCCCACTATTTCATCGCCGCAGGACGCCTCAAGCCAGATGTTACGGTCGGTCAGGCCAACGCTCAGCTAAAGTTCGCTGCGGATGAGTTTCGGCGCAAGTTCCCCGGCGCGCCGGCTTTCGGCCCAAAGGACGGCTTCAGTGTTCAACCGCTGCGAGATGCCATCGTAAGCGACGTACGCTCGTCCCTGCTTGTGCTCGTCGCCGCTGTCAGCCTGGTGCTCCTGATTGCCTGCGCCAACGTGGCTAATCTCCTGCTGGCGCGCGCCACCGGACGCAAACGTGAAATCGCCATCCGTGCCGCTGTAGGAGCCGGCCGCGGCCGCATCATGCGCCAACTACTCACCGAGAGCGTGCTCTTGTCCGTCGCCGGTGGCGCGCTGGGCCTGGCGCTCGGAATGGCCGGAGTCCGCCTGCTGCTCGCGTTGAGTCCTGGTAACATTCCGCGCATTGGCGAGAACGGCTCCGCTGTCACGCTCGACTGGCGAGTTCTTGCCTTCACCGTGGCCGTGTCTGTTCTCACCGGGCTTCTGTTTGGTCTGATACCCGCCCTGGATGCCTCTCGTGCCGACCTCAGTGTCACGCTCAAAGAAAGTGGCGGCCGCAGCGGCAGCGGTTTTCGCCAGAATAAAGCGCGCTCTCTGCTCGTCATCAGCGAGATGTCGCTCGCCATCGTGCTGCTGATCGGAGCCGCCCTCTTGATCCGCACGTTCATCGCTCTGCGCAGTGTCAACCCAGGTTTCGATTCGCACAACGTGCTTACGTTGCAGATGTCGCTCACTGGGCCGCGTTTCGAAAAGACAACCGGAGTCGGCCAACTGGTCCATGACGGCTCCGAACGTTTACAGGCGCTGCCCGGAGTAGAGGCGGCCGCTACCACTTGCTGCGTTCCTATGGAAGGAGGTTTCGGCCTTCCGCTCAACATCGTCGGGCGTCCCGTAGCCAATAGTCCAAATCAGGGTGCCGGTTGGACCAGCGTCGGCCCAGGCTATTTCGAGGTATACAAAATCCCGCTCCTACGTGGCCGGACCTTCAATCAGCGGGACACCCATTCCAGTACACCCGTAGTCATCATTAACCAAGCTTTGGCGAAGCAGTTCTGGCCCAAAGGAGACCCGCTCAAAGATCAAATGATTATAGGCAAGGGGGTTGGTCCGGCATTTGATGAAGGACCGCGCCAGATCGTGGGCATTGTGGGAGATATGCACGACGGCGGATTAAATCACGATCCGCGGCCCAACATGTACGTTCCGGTTTCGCAGGTAACGGACGGTATGACTGCTCTGAATGCTCGCCTTAGGCCCATCGTTTGGATCGTGCGCACTCGAACTGATCCCCATTCGCTCGCTTCTGCTATCGGAAAGCAACTCGCCCAAGCAAGCGGCGGCCTTCCCGTCGCGCACGTCCGCAGCATGGATGAAGTGGTGGTTCATTCCACGGCTCGTGAGAATTTCAACATGCTGCTGCTCACCGTCTTTGCCGGTTCCGCGCTCCTGCTCGCTGCCATTGGCATCTACGCGCTAATGGCCTACTCGGTTCAGCAGCGTACCCAGGAGCTCGGCATTCGTATGGCGCTAGGCGCACCTGCCGGCCACGTTCGTAATCTCGTCGTGTTGCAAGGAATGCGCTTGGCTATTATCGGCGTAATCGTGGGAGTTGCCGCCGCTTTTGCGTTGGCCCGTTACATCGAAAGCATGCTGTTTCACGTCAAAGCATGGGACCCGCTTGTATTCCTAAGCGTTCCGCTTTTGCTCACTGCGGTCGCGCTCATCGCGGTCTGGGTGCCCGCTCGTCGCGCTACGGTCATCGATCCGCTGGATGCTCTTCGTTACCAGTAGTGGAGCGGTCAGTCTCCAGAAACGATCTGACCTTTCCAGACGCGCCTTTAATGCTCCTTAGACAGCGAGATGTCCTTGATATTCTGTACCCGGCTTTCAAATTGAATCTTCTCTGCAATCTGCTGCTCTACCGTTCCTTCCTGAATGCGGCCGAGCTTGCGTAGAGCAGTGCCTAAAACGAAATGCGCCTCATAAAACTTGGGATACAGCTTCACTGCCCGGCGTAGAGGCGCAATCGCCTCCTGAGGAGCATTCATCATGACTTCCGACTTTCCGTATTCAAAGAGAGCGTCCTTGTAGTCCGGATCCGCCTCTAGGGCTCTTCTCAAATAGGGAACTGCTTCCGCGGGGCGATTCTGCTTCCTCAGCAGTTCACCCATGGCACTGTTCGAAACAAGATCGTTTGGATAATTCTGTAATTCTTTTTGGAATTCCGCTAGTGCGAGTTCTTTCTCGCCTTCCCTCAGATACACCTGGCCCAGACCGACGTGCACGCCCAGATACTTCGGATCAACCTTGGCCGCCGCTAGATACTCATGCTCCGCGTCCTTCTCGCGGTTCAGCTTGTCATAGGTCATGCCTAAAGTCATATGAGCTGCTGGAGAATCAGGGTCCACGGCCATGATGCGTGTAAACACGTCCACCACTTTGTCGTAATGGCGAGCTTTAAAGTAGGCTTTACCCAGCATGTCTAGAGTTTGTAGATCGCGCGGTTGCAGTTGGCTCGCTCGCTCTAAATAACTAGCTGCTTCCGCGTAACGGTCCAGCCCAAACAGCGTTAACCCGGTGATGCTGAAAATCTGAAAACCCGGAGTCGCCGTCGCAAACGATTTCAATGCCGGCAATGCGTCGGCGTAGCGTTGTGAGCGGAAGTAAGCAAAGGCAAGATTCCGGGAAGTGACCACATCGCGTGGCTTGATCTTTAGCGCCCGTTGATACAGCTCAATGGCCTGAGATTCCTTATTCTGCCTGGCAAGCGAAATTGCCAAGTTGTTTAGAATCTCAACCGATTGTGGGTCGGTTTTCAGTGCAAGGCGAAAACACGCTTCGGCCTTCGCGTAATCACCTTGTTGCAGGTATTGGGAGCCCTGCGCAAGAACCGGCTGTGAATCCAGTAATGCTTGAGGCGACGAGTCCGCCCGTAAACGGCTGGAAAGCAGAAAACAAAAAGTTAAGGCCGCACACTGAAGATAATTCTTACAGCGCACGGCCCCACAAACAAGCATCGGCAGCTAGAAGTAGAACTTCGCCCCGATCTGAACATTCCGCGGATCATGCACGGCGAGAACCTGCCCGAAGTTTGCCGATCCAACCGCTGTTCCAACGCCCGCAGTGCCCAGTCCTGTATAACTGGCCGGATTGGTGTGGTTGAAGGCGTTGAAGGCTTCGAGCCGAAGCTGGAAGTTAAAGCGCTCCTTGAAGGAGGTGTTCTTCATCAGCGCTAAGTTCCAGATTTGTTGCCCAGGCCCAAGAACATTGCCTACACCAGAAGTGCCGAAATGACCTACCGCCGGTGCAAAGGACGAGGTGGAAAACCACTCATTCATTGTCTTGGGGTAACTAATAGGGGCGATGGCGTCGGGACGAGCCTTAACCGTGCTGCCGGGGTTGCTTATGCCAATGCCGCCGAGATAGGTACCCGGTGCGCAAGCAGTGCTGCAGATAAAGGGATCGGTACTCTGGGTGATCAGCAGCGACTGTCCAGACTGTGCGGTAACGATACCGGAAACTTCCCAGCCGCCCAGAACAGTTCGTATAACACTGCTTTGAGCCTTGAAGCCGGGCAGGTTATAGATGAAATTTGCGATGAAGACGTGGGGAGTATTAAGCTCTGAAGGACCGTAAGAGCTCGCTACGTTATAGGAGTCCTGAGGGGCATAGTCGCGTTCCTCGAAGTTATTTGTGAGATTCTTCGACCAGGTGTAGTTCAAGCCGAGACTCAGGTTGCGGGACATCTGGCGATTGAAGGAGACCTGCAACGAACTGTAATTGCTATTAAAGATTGGGACGCGCGAATTAATTACGTCGTAGCCCAGGTAAGGAACGATGGCTTGCTCGGGGCTGTTCGGATTGGCAGTACGCGCGGCGAGTGTCGGCTGGTTGATATTGAGATCGCCGACGAGATGGCGGCCGAGCGTTCCAACATAGGCCAATTCCAGCTTGCTTCCCTTTAAAATTTCCCGCTCCACTGAGAAATTGAAGGCCTGGTAGGAGGGTTGCTTGAAGGTCGGGTTGCCCGAAGCGATCAGGTGAGCCGGCCCGGTAGGTGCACCGGCTGTTCCCTGCAGCGGATTATCAAACAGATTCAGATTCTCCGTAGTTCCGTTGAAGATTGTGGCGGTTTGCACGCGCGGCGGGTTGGTGAACGCGTTCTGTTCCCAGAGCCCATTCGCCGGACGATCATAGAAAATGCCGTAGCCGCCGCGAATAGATGTCTTGCCGTCTCCGATCGGGTCCCACGCAAAGCCAAAGCGGGGTGCGAAGTTGTTGTTGGAGTTGGGATTGATCAAGCTGCCGTACGGGGAGCAAACCGCGCTGCTTGAAATTGCTTTGGCATTGGTGCAGGCGGCGCCGGTTGGGAAAATCAGGCCGTTTACGTAGTTGCCGGCGTTAAGGGGTCCGGGTGCGAAAACGCCAGAACCGTTCGAGTTGATGATGGTGGGCGCCGCGGCCGGGTTGTACAACAACGGATCAAAGTTATTCAGCGTATTGTTTACGTCGTTCGGGGAAGGGAAGTAGCTCCAGCGCAGGCCGAGATTGACTGTGAAATGCGAACTTACTTTCCAATCGTCCTGTACATAGGCTTCCACGGTAGTGTAGTGAAGGTTCGGGATTGTGTCTTGACTCTGTTGCGAGTAGTTAGCGGCCTGTCCCAGCAGAAAGTTTGCGAACTCCGGATTCTTGTTCGTGGTATCGAACGTGAAGGTAGCCGGAGCTACGGGAGCATTCTCGGTCTTCTTCATGAACATGGCGCTGAACCCTGCGCGAATCGTATGGTTCCCCTCAGTGAGAGAGAAATTGTCGAAGAAGTTTTGGTCGTAATTCCGTTCGAAGTAAGGACTATTGCCGGCACCAACGCCAGTGATCGCTGCGTCCGAGAAGACGACAGTGGGTGCGCGGCCGTAAGGGTCGCTGTAAGCCTGAACACCAGTCAATTGTGCTAGGAAGGCCGGGCTGTTGGCCGTGCCGGTAGCGTTTGCATTAATGCCGCCAAAACTGTATGCGTACTCCAATTCGTTTACCATCTTTGGGTTGATGGTCCATGTCAGATTCCCCACCGCGTTTTTGCCGGGAACCGACAAGGCGGTATTCGCCACGCCCGGATAATCGCCGCCGGCCCATAAACCCAGAGGGTCATTCTGCGGAATGGTGTCTTGGATCAGACGGACGTAGAAGTGCAGCTTATCTGTAATATTTTCGTCGCCGCGAACGAGGTCCTGGCGGAAGTTATTTAACTGCGACGTACCAACAGCAAGCGCATTGCCTCCCCCTGCGCCAGGATATTTAGCAAATACGTTGCTGAGATACGCGTTGGCGTTCTTGCTGTAGCAAGCAGGGTTGATCGTGGACGTATTCGCACCCGCGTTATACGTTACGCAGCCGGCAGGAGCGACCGGAATGGCACCCGAAAAAGTTCCGCCCAGTTCAGCAGCGGCGGGGGTATTTACCGTGGTCTCAGCAGGCGTGCTTTCTTTGCGCCACTCCTCCGACCAGAAGAAAAACGTCTTGTTCTTAGCTTGATTGTAGACCTTCGGCACATAGAGCGGACCGCCGACGGTGAAGCCATAGTCGTTATAGCGCTCAACCGGTCTGGCCGCCCCTTGCGCATTCAACAGTTCATTATTTGCGTTGAAGTAGTCATTTCTGACAAATTCATAAGCGTCGCCGTGAAACTCGCTGGTTCCAGCCTTGGTTGCAACTAGAATCTGACCGCCGCCGCTGCGTCCGAACTGGGCGTCATAGCTGCTTCGTTGGAGCGTGAACTCCTGAATAGCGTCGATAGACGGAACGTTCAAAAGCGTCGCGTTAGAGCCGCTGTCATTAATGTCGGCGCCATCCACCGTCCAGTTATTAGCATTAGGACGCGCGCCATTCACCGAGATGGAAGTAGCGTTGTTCAAGCCAAATCCAACCTGGTCCGGGAGTGCCGAAGTGACGCCAGGTTGTAGTAACACCAACTGTTCAAAATTGCGGTTGCTTAGCTCGAGTTCCCGAACCTGCGTACCCGTGATGGTCCCCGCCTGCGCTGCGTTCGAAGTATCTATAGGCGTGGCGCTTTCTTGCACTGTAACGGTCTGGGTGACGTCACCTGTTTCCAGACGGACATCCAACGTGCGGACTTGCGCTACGTTCAGGGCGATACCTGGGGCCGAGAACGTCCGGAACCCGGGCTGCTTCACCATCACGTTGTAGTTTCCCGGTGGTACATGCGGAGCGCTGTAGCTTCCGCTCGAATCGGAGACCACCGTTCGGATATCGCTATTTGTGTCCGTGCTGTGAATTGTGATGTTTGCGCCAACCACCACGGCCCCGCTTGAGTCAGTTACGGTTCCGGTCAATGTAGCGGCCAGTTCTTGTGCTTGGCAAAGACGGGGGGATTGCCAGGATGCGGCTAACGCAGCGCATACGCACACCTGGAGAAGCGCCCTGAAGCCGGCGCCTCGGTTCTGTGTGTTCATAAGCTCTTATAGTAATCAATCTTCTGGATCAACCTCGATCGCATTGATCAGAGGGTAGTTTGTAACCGGCGTGAAATAGAGCTCTAACACACCGAGAGAGGTGGGCTTCACGTGTTGAGACGTAATCGTAACAACCCCGCCCTGCTGTTCTCTCAAAATGTCAAAATTTTTAAGCAGCGTTGTCCCGTTACAGTAAACGTCAAACTGGCGGCTGCCGACTCCTCCCGGGCCTCCGTTGCCAGTCCCGAACCATCCCTCAGAAAAATACAACTTCAGGCTGTATTCTCGGCCCGGCACCACCGGAACGGAATAGTGGAAGTGCCCATATCGTTCCCATTCGAACAACTTAGCGTTGGCCACCTTGGGCAAATTGTCTGGATGAAAGGTTCGTCTTCCGCCTACAAAAAACCGCTCTGGATCCCAACTGTTTCCATCCTGATCGTGGAGAGCCGCCGGCCCGGCAAGCATACGGAT
>CAXUCT010000138.1:0-7406 GCA_964249415.1 uncultured Bryobacteraceae bacterium
GCTGCGTATTACCCGAGTCTTACCCTTAGCGCTACCGGCGGCTTTCAGACCGCTAACATCGCCGAGTGGTTCACCTGGCCTAGCCGCTTCTGGTCTCTCGGTCCTCAGCTCGCTGGCACTTTGCTCGATGTCGGCGCGCGCCGGGCTGCGAATGAACAGGCCCAGGGCGCCTACGACGCCTCTGTCGCCAATTACCGCCAAACCGTCCTTACGGTCTTCCAATCTGTCGAAGACAATCTGGCTGCGCTCCGCATCCTCTCGACGGAGGTGGGACAGGAACATAAGACCGTCACTTCCTCGAATCACTATCTGGATCTGTCTCTTACTCGTTTCAAAGTCGGCGTCGACAGTTATTTGAACGTCATCACGGCACAAACCTCGGTGCTGACGAATCGCGAAACCGAGCTCACGCTTCAACTGCGTCAGATGACTGCTAGTGTGCAGCTGATCATGGCTTTGGGCGGCGGATGGAATGCATCTCAGCTTCCAAATAGCCGGCAATTATTGGAGAAGCAACCCAAGTGGACACCTAATGGCCCTCTGCAATCAACTCAGCCGGTTCCTCTGGCTGCACCCAATCCACCGCCGATGAATGCCGCCTTTCCAGTGCCCGCTGCGCCGAATCACCCACCCTCAGTTCCGGTCCCTGTTCAGGCGTTAGCGAATCAACCGTCAGACAACGCCCACTGAACACCGCGTCATGATGAGAAGATGAACACGAAAGATACTGAATCCCTCCGCTCGCAAATTATTACAGCGATGAGCGGCCGGGAATCGCACATCGATTTCGATTCCGCGCTGAAAGACTTCCCGGTCGGAGCCCGCGGCGCAAAGCCGGCCGGCGCTCCGCATTCAGCTTGGCAACTGCTCGAGCACATGCGCATTGCGCAGCACGACATCCTCGAATTCTCCCGCGATCCCAAACACAAATCACCGAAGTGGCCCGATGAATATTGGCCAAAGACCGAAGCTCCGCCGGATGCAAAGGCTTGGGACGCAACCGTGAAAAGCTTCATACAGGACGCGCTTGAGTTGGACGCTCTGGTTGGGGATGCGCGACAAGATCTCTTTCAACCCTTCGCCCATGGTAAAGGCCAGACGTTGCTCAGAGAGGCGTTGCTGGTCGCCACGCACAACTCCTATCACTTGGGACAGCTTATGTTCTTGAAAAAGATGTTGACCGAATAGGAAGATTGACGCGCTGCGGCGGCCGGTGTTACTTTGTGCCTACGCTATAGCGTTTCAAACAAGGAGGCGAGTGCCCATGCTCGGCACAGTCTTATCTCGCATTTTTAGCGTAGGCGCAATCATCGCGCTGCTGCACGACTCAACAGCTGCCAGGGAACAATTTGATCCCGATCGGCTTCTGCAACTCGGTGCCCAGCGAGTTAAGAACAACACCCGCGCCCTCAGGCGACTCACCTGTGGGGAGCAAACCTCGCGAGAGTTCTATCTCCCCTCCAAAGATTCTATTCAGGCGTTGACGAAGAACTCAGCCATCAATTCAGATACAGGTCTTCCGTTGCCTGCTTTGGTCCGCGCTTCACTTCAAGTCAAAAACTGCTCTAGCGTGACCGTCTACGTGTCGAACTGTCGCTCTTTGATGGCAAGGACATGTTTTCGTGGCCGGACGGTGGCGAGTTCAATTCAGCCTCCGCTGGATGGCCTCGTCACATTTGGCGCAACACTCAGCGGGGTACTGGGCGCATTCGCGCCTGAGTGTACCCATGAACGACACCGATCCCGCCATCTTCCGCTATAAACAAACCTTCGCGGGCTTCGGGGCTACCGTAGCCGAATACAGCTACAAAGTTTCGCGTGAAAAAAGTCATTTGATTGTGCCCACCGCGGCTGTTGGTCATACAGCGATTCCGTATGTTGGTTTCTTCTTATTAGATGTCTCCACTGGAGACCTCCGGCGGTTGTGTGTTGAGTTGAGTGAGTTCCCGGTTAATGCCGAAATCGCGCAGGGCGCCATCTCTACCGGCTATGGCCTACGCCCAATTGCGCAAACCTCCGCTTTTGTTCCTGTCACGTCCACCATGCGGCTGCTCTTCCACAATGGCGAGCTTGCAGTCAATAACACGCAATACAGCAACTGTCATGAGTTCCAAGCGGAGAGCACGCTTAGTTTTAACCGCGTTCCAGACCTCAATAAAATCGCCAAGGCAGAGTCCGTTTTGCAGGAACTTCCACCAGTTCCCAAGAATCGGCTATTGAAAATAGCCCTAAACACCCCCATTGATTCCGATACCCCTATTACCGGCGATCCAATCCTGGCTCATCTGACGAAATCGCAAAAGGGCTAAAACGGCCATGTAATCGTGCCTGCGGAGCATTGGCCCGAGGGCGCATTCTACGCTTAGTCCAGTATGCCTACCCGAATGACGCTGTCGAATTAATCTTAAAATTCGACGCAGTAGAGGTCGGCGGAGAGACCGTTACCCTTCGCCTTTCGCCTCCCGAAGCTCCCGAAGCTCCCGAAGCACCGTTACGGCAAATTAACCCCAATTATCACGTCATACCCGGTGCAGAGAATCGTCCCACATTTGTTCAGCAGGATAAGACGCAAACGTTCACCGCGCAAGAGGATCACAAAAATGGGACAGGAACATTCGAGTTCAACCATACGCATCACATTCACTTGCCGCAGGATTATGTAACGGAGTGGATGATCAACTGACCTCAGAGTGGCTTATAATCAAAACTAGTCTTCAGGTCTCATGTTTCTCCTTATCGAGGGCGGCATACTTATTAGCGTGGCTATCATAGCCCCCTCCTGAGACCTCGTTTACTTTACGACATTTTGAGGCCACCGGCGGGGATCACCAGCCGGTGGCTTTTTGTTTTAGCAGTCAGAACTTTGAAAGGCTCCAAAAAGCGCTACCCATGAAAATCTTCACTTTCGATACCACGCTCCGGGACGGCACCCAAGGCGAGTCCGTCTCCTTCTCTGTTGAGGACAAGCTGCAGATTACGGAGAAGCTCGACGAATTGGGGATCGACTATATCGAAGGTGGCTGGCCGGGTTCGAATCCCAAGGATCAGGAATTTTTCCAGCGCGCCAAGCACCTCCGTCTTAAGCACGCGAAGCTCACCGCGTTCGGAGCCACTCGCTTCGCGAAGAATCCAGTCGAGGGAGATGCGAATGTGGCGGCTTTGCTGGCTGCCGAAACGCCCGTCATCTCCATCTTCGGCAAGACGTGGGATTTTCACGTTCACCGCGCACTCGGCATCACCGAAGACGAGAATCTGCGGCTCATCTCGGAAACCGTTTCTTATCTGAAGGCCCACGGGCGCGAAGTGGTCTACGATGCCGAGCATTTCTTCGACGGCTACAACGCCAATCCGGCCTTCGCGCTTCGCACTCTGGAAGCTGCGAAGAAGGCCGGCGCCGACGTACTATGCCTCTGCGACACCAACGGAGGAACGTTTCCTTCGCGCCTCGCGCAATTGGTCGAAGAAGTCCGCCGCCGATTTGATGGCGTGATCGGAATCCATTGCCACAACGATTCCGACATGGCCGTTGCCAATACGCTCCTGGCCGTCGAAGCCGGTGCAACGCATGTCCAAGGCTGTATGAACGGCTACGGCGAGCGCTGCGGCAACACCAATCTCTGCTCTGTGTTGGCCAATCTCGAGTTGAAGCTTGGCCACTCCGCCATCGGTCCTGAGAAGTTGAAAACCCTCACGAGCGTGGCGCGCTTTATTGCTGATCTGGCGAACCTGCCGTTACGTCACGAACAGGCCTTTGTGGGCAACAGCGCCTTCGCCCACAAAGGTGGAGTGCACGTCAGCGCTGTACTCAAGGACGCCGCCACTTACGAACACATCAAGCCGGAGACCGTTGGCAACCGCCAGCGTGTCCTGCTCAGTGATCTATCCGGCCGTGGGAACGTCTCCTACAAACTCGCTCAGCTCGGGCTTAAAGAACACCTCACCGAACATCTCGCTGACTCGGCCCGTCGCGAACTTTTACAGCGCATCAAGATGATGGAACATGATGGCTACGACTTTGAAACCGCTGAAGGCACCTTCGAGCTGCTGGTGCGGGAAGCAGCGAATCCAGAGTTTCACCCCTTCGATGTCGTCGGCTATGAAGTGTCCACGCGCCTGCAAAGCGGACTCTCGGGCAAGCTCACCGGCAACGACGATACCGTCACTACCGCCAGCGTCACCATGCGTGTCGAAGGCGACGTGCACTCCCACACCTCTACCGGAAATGGTCCCGTACATGCGTTAGATGTTTGCTTGCGACAGTGCCTCGCTTCCGTTTACCCGGCTATTACAAACGTTCGCTTGACGGATTACAAAGTTCGCGTGCTCGGCGCAAAGGGCGGAACAGAATCCAAGGTCCGTGTTCTCGTCGAGTGGAGCGATCAGCTCAAAAGCTGGATCACGGTCGGCGTTTCAGATAACGTCATCGACGCCAGTTGGCGAGCGCTGGTTGACGCCCTTCGCCTCGAATTGATGCGCCTGGCGGACAATGAACCCGTAGAACGCGCCTCGCGTGATTTCAGTTGGGCCGTCTGATTCTTGGCGTTATCATCTACTAAACATGAAAGCTGTCGTCGCCGACCCCATCGGTGGTCCTGAAAACCTCAAGTACGTCGATGTCCCCGTGCCTCAGCCCGGCCCTGGAGAGGTTCTCGTTAAAATTGAGGCGGCCGGCGTCAACTTCATCGACGTTTACTTCCGCAAAGGCTTCTACAAAGCGCCGGAAACGCCAGTAAGGCTCGGCAACGAGGGTGCCGGGATCGTCGAAGCCGCGGGTCCCGGTACGCAGTTCACGAAAGGGCAGCGCGTTGCGTACGCTATGTCACGTGGCTCTTACGCCGAGTACGCTGTCGTTCCCGAATCCGTCTTGGTCCAATTGCCTGAAAGCGTCAGCTTCGAGCAAGGCGCGGCCGTCATGCTCCAGGGCATGACCGCCCACTATCTCACCCACTCCACTTTCAAGCTCCAGCCCGGCCAAACGTGCCTCATCCACGCGGCGGCTGGCGGAGCCGGCCTGCTTCTCATCCAAATGGCGAAGATCATCGGCGCCACCGTCATCGGAACTGTGTCTACTGCGGAGAAGGCTGCGCTCGCCAAAGAGTACGGTGCCGATCACGTCATCCGCTACACGGAGACAGATTTCGTGCCGGAAGCAAAGCGCCTCACCGCCGGTAAGGGCGTCCAAGTCGTTTACGACTCAGTCGGCAACACAACCTTTCTGAAAAGCCTCGACTGCCTGCGCCCGCGTGGCATGATGGCGAGCTTCGGCCAATCCAGCGGACCGGTTGGGGAAATCGATCCACTTCTACTCAGTCAAAAGGGATCTCTTTTCCTCACCCGGCCTAGCCTGGCCAATTACATCAGCGATCCCGAGGAACTGAAATGGAGATCTTCCGACATCTTCAAGTGGATTGCCGAAAAGCGCCTGAAGGTGCGCATACACCGCATCTATCCGTTGGCTGGCGCTGCCGCCGCGCATCGCGATCTCGAAGCTCGCGCAACCTCGGGCAAGTTGCTGCTGAAGCCATAGGTCAACTCCCCTGCCCAACCAGACAGAGTTCAGCTTGCGCCGCCAGCGGCTATTAGCCGCCCTGGACGAATCGAGGGCGGACGCCTTCCTTGTGGCTGCGCTTCCGAACGTGCGCTATCTTACGGGCTTCGCCGGAAGCAATGCCGCTCTTCTGTTAACCCCTGAACGTTCTCTGCTATTCACTGATCCGCGCTATCAGACGCAGGCGCCGCAAGAATCTGATTGTGAAGTGAAGATCGCCAATGGCGCTCTTCTCAAAGAGGTAGCCACGTGGCTTAAGCGCCTCCGCGTTCGCTCTCTCGCCATTGAACAAAACCGCGTCAGTTTCGAAGCCTATTGTCAGCTTGGGGAACAGGCGCCAGGCCTGCCTCTGGTGCCGGTGGTGGGTGCCGTCGAAACACTCCGCATGGTTAAGTCCAGCGATGAAGTTGCCACTATCAAAGCTTCCGTCCAGCTCAACTCAGCCGCGCTTGAGCACGCCCTGAAGCGTTTTAAGCCTTCCATGACGGAAATCGATCTGGCCGCCGAAATCGAGTACCGCATGCGGCGCTTAGGCGCCGACGGTACCGCCTTTGAAACCATAGTTGCCTCCGGCCGCCGCGCCGCTCTGCCTCACGCACGTCCCACAGACTGCGTAATACAGCCTGATGAATTACTATTGATAGATATGGGCGCGAATGTCGCTGGTTATGCCAGCGACATGACCCGTACTCTGGCCGTCGGCAAGCTGGACTCCAAGAGAAGGCGAATCTACCGCGCTGTACTTGAAAGTCAACTCGCCGCACTGGACGCCGTAAAGTCCGGTGTTTCCTGCGCCGGGGTGGATCGGGCTGCTCGCGGCGTCTTGCGAGGCTTCGGCTTGGAGAAGCAGTTCATCCACTCAACCGGGCACGGACTTGGCCTGGAGATTCATGAACGCCCCCGCGTGGGCCGGAAGGAAGCGACTAAACTGCAAGCTGGAATGGTGATCACGATCGAGCCCGGAGTCTATCTGGAAGGACTCGGCGGCGTTCGGATTGAAGATACGGTAGTAGTAACAACTAGCGGCCATCAGGTTCTAACTCCAACGAGGAAAGAACTGGTCGTGTTATGATTCCCAGCTTTTCCTCCCCGCTGCTAAGAGCCCTTTAATGACGATTGACGAAATTCGGGAATTGATCCGAGTGGTGCTGGAAACGCAAATCGCGGAGCTGGAAGTCCGGCAGGGCGAAAACACGGTTCGCATTCGCAGAGCAGGCCCGGCAACGCAGGACATCGTCGTGCCCGCGGTGCTCCCCCTCTCTATGCCGGCCACCGCTGCCCCTGCGCCCTTATCCTCCCCTTCACCGGGGGACGCCTTCCACGGCACGCCACCCCCGCCTAAAGAGGAGGACCGCAACGTTCTGGTAAAATCACCTATCGTCGGAACTTACTACGATTCTCCTTCTCCTGGGTCCCCGCCCTTTGTGCGAATCGGTGACCGCGTCGAACCTAAACAGGTTCTCTGCATCATCGAATCCATGAAACTGATGAATGAGATCGAAGCCGAGACCGCCGGCATCGTCGGCTCCAAATTTGTCGAAAATGGCCGGCCCGTCGAATACGGCGAGTCGCTGTTCACTATTCGCCCTGTCTGAATCGAGATCGATGTTTCGCAAAAGCATGTTCCGCAAAATTCTAATCGCCAATCGGGGAGAGATCGCACTGCGCGTCATTTGCGCTTGCCGCGATCTCGGCATCAAAACCGTTGCGGTGTACTCGGAGGCAGACCGCCATAGCCTTCACGTCCGTTTCGCTGATGAAGCCATCTGCATCGGCCCGGCGAAAAGCGCCCGCAGCTATCTCGACATAGCTGCCGTCATCAGCGCCGCCGAGATCACCAATGTGGATGCCGTTCATC
>CAXUCT010000138.1:7416-10846 GCA_964249415.1 uncultured Bryobacteraceae bacterium
CTAAAATACTGGTGGCCAATCGCGGTGAGATAGCGTGCAGGATTATCCAAACTTGTCAGCGCCTCGGCGTTGAAACTGTTGCGGTGTATTCCGATGCCGATACGCGCAGTCGCCATGTGCGTTTAGCTACGGAAGCGATTCACATCGGACCTGCGCCTCCCCAACAGAGCTACCTCAACATTCAACGGATCATCAGTGCAGCTAAGCTCACCGACGTACAAGCAATCCATCCCGGCTATGGCTTCCTCAGCGAGAATGCCGATTTCGCCGAAGTGTGCGAGCTTTCCGGCGTTACTTTCATCGGACCCAAGCCGCGCGTGATTCGCGAGATGGGTCTGAAGCAGCGCGCCCGAGCCATCATGGAGCAGGCTGGCGTTCCCATCTTGCCCGGCTCCTGCGGCGTGCTGAAAAACTCCGATGAGGGCTTGCTAATCGCCAGCGAGATCGGTTACCCGGTGATGTTGAAAGCGGCGGCAGGCGGCGGCGGCCGAGGAATGCGTGTCGTTCGCTCCGAATCCGAACTCCCCGCCCTTCTCGCCCAGATGAGTACGGCAACGTGGAAGTCTTGGGTGAGCGTGAGTGCTCTATCCAGCGCCGCCATCAGAAACTGCTCGAGGAATCTCCCTCGCCTTCCGTATCACCCGAACTTCGCGCCACCATCTCTCAGCGCCTTCGCGCTGCCATGACCTCCATCGGCTATACCAATGCCGGTACTGTCGAGTTCCTCATGGATGAGAACCAAAACCTCTACTTCATTGAAGTCAATGCCAGAATCCAAGTGGAGCATCCGGTTACTGAATTTGTCACTGGAATTGATCTAGTGAAGGCGCAAATCCGCATCGCGGCCGGCGAACAGCTAAACCAAATCATCACCGCGCCAATCACCCTGCGCGGCCATGCGATCGAATGCAGGATTAACGCGGAACATCCCGAAACCTTCGCGCCCTCGCCCGGCCGCATTACTGGATTGAATCTGCCCGGGGGAATCGGAGTACGCGTCGATACTGCCGTTTACACCGACAGCGTCGTTCCGCCGTTTTACGATTCACTGGTCGCGAAGCTAATCACGCACGGTAACGATCGTGACGAGGCCATTCAGCGTATGAAGCGCGCTCTCAGCATGTTCATTGTGGAAGGCATCCACACCAGCATCCCGCTTCATGAACGAATTCTCGAAGACGAGGATTTCCTCGCCGGCCGCTTCGATACCTCGTTCCTCTCTAAGCTGAATGGCAAGACAGGTTCAGCCGCGGCTTAATTGTCTTGCGCTTGCTCGCCCTTGTGGCGGTGCCCCGTCCACTTCCGCTTAATATCAGGCCAAAACTCTTTTAGCATTTGCGATGCGGCGTCCGTCCCGATCTGAGTCAACCAGTTCTCAACGTAGTCACCCCCGCTCCGGCTATCGGGATAATACGACAGCGCGATGCCAGCAGCTATACCGTTTCCCACCACCTCAGCGAAGTTAAAAGAATTATTGCCGGAGTCCGTCCGGGTAATGAAAACCCGGCTGGCCGCGTACCAGGCACGCCTTTTGATACTGCCCTGGTTCATTCGGAAGTATCTCGGGTCTTCGCGAAATAGTACCGGCAGAAACCCTTCCGTCAACATGTTTCCGTCCACTTGGTCAGCATAAGACGTACCCAACCGGCTGAAGTAGCCTTTGGCTCCTTGCCCGAACTCCGGATGATTCCCTTCCGCCTGATACAGTCCTGCATAGGCTGCGGCTATAAAGATCAGCGGGTAATCGAAGGAATCCTTCACGGCAATTCGAAGCTTTTGATTTGGCGTAAGCGGTATGGATGCGGCGCTCATTTCCGCAGTGCGGTAATTGGGCAATACGCCTAAAATTCTCTTGCTTTCGATAACGCCAGGTACTTGAGGCCCGGGTTCAGGTGGAAGCTCGCCGTTCGAAGACTTGCCGTTCTGTTGCGGTGTCGGCGCTTGTGCCTCCTGCGCTGCGGTCACGTTCGCGCCATCAGTCACCGTTTGGCTTAGCGCTAAATTGGGCTCCAAGCTACCTAGTGCGAAAAGAAGTGTGAGTAGGGGAAAAGTTTTGCCGGGGTGCCGAAAGGCCATCAATAGATATGTCCTGAATACTAAACAGAGTGGTGGCGCACCAAAGCTGCACAGAATCCCAGTTCCGTATGCCTGTTGGACGTCCACTTTGCGGACGAAGGTTACGGCCCAAGCAACTCCGGTGCGAATCCCGAAGGTTTACCTTGGTCCGCAAACTACCCGTACTACAACAAACAGCTATTACTTCGAAAGCCTAAATGCCACAATCAAGTAGGAGGAGTGTTTCAAGGGTCGGAAAATTGGAACTCAGATTGCTATTAGAGAATCCAAAACCTAAAAACTATGGCTCAAGCGGCTGTCCGTTCCTCGATATTTAAGTATTACATCCACGACAGCGTTGAATCGTGTCGTTTGCAACTGCTCGGAGAACTATCCGAAGCAGAAGTTCCGGAGCTCACCGGCTGCTGGCGCACGGCTAAGAGCACTTTGGGCAGCCGAAAGCTTTTTCTAGACCTTCGAAATCTCAGGGCGTTGGACCCTGCCGGCAAACGCTGGATTATCTCTATGGCTAACGATGGAGCGCTTCTCTTGCCGGAAACATTCCTGCGCAACGATCTCATTCCCGCTAGCTCTGCCCGTGAGACACCCAAAGTGAGCTTCCCGAGCCGCCTGATCTCGTTCTTACGAGCTTCGGGCCTCCTGCCCGCTCAGTCCTCTACACAAGCACCGTAAACGCCTGCTCTGTGCGTGTCACAGGCCGGTACGAGGTGTCGCGCTCTACAGGCTTCCGGCCCACCTCACGGATGAGCCGAAGCAAGTCTTTCCGGCGTAGGTGCTGCTCCGTTGCTGCGCCGGCATCGTGATAGATCTTCTCTTCCACCACGGTGCCATCCACATCGTTAGCGCCAAAGCGCTGTGCGATTTGCGCCACGCCCGGCGTCATCATGATCCAATACGCCTTGATGTGCGGAATATTGTCCAGCATCAATCGCGATATCGCAATCTGCTTTAAATCGCTGAAGCCCGTAGTCGGCGCCAGATGCTGCAATGCTGTGTTCGCCGGGTGAAAAGCCAGCGGGATGAATGTCACGAAGCCATGCGTTTCATCCTGCAGCGCTCTTAATCGCACTAAATGGTCAGATAGGTCTTCGGCGGTTTCCAGATGCCCGTAAAGCATTGTGCAGTTGCTTTTCAGTCCCACCTGGTGGGCGACGCGCGCGGTTTCCAGCCACTCGTTGCCATCAATTTTGTGATCGCAGATGATGCGGCGGACACGCTCGGAGAAAACTTCCGCACCCCCGCCCGGCATCGAATCCACGCCTGCCGCCATCAGCCGCTCTCGCGTCTCGCGAATGGATATCTTTGACGTGTTGGCAAAGTAAGAGATCTACACCATCGTGAACGCCTTTAGATG
>CAXUCT010000139.1:0-747 GCA_964249415.1 uncultured Bryobacteraceae bacterium
GGCATAATGTAGCGGGTGACCTGCCGGATCAGTGGCGGTGGAATGAAGAGTAACAGCCCTGCCTTGGCAAAGAGTTCCCTCAGCACCAGTAATACTGCCAGCACTCAGCGGGGGAACTACAAGAGGCGGCGGCGGAGGTGCGGGTTGGGCGCCCTGGCCCAGATAGATCACCAATCCCATGGTGCCTTCGAAGCCATTAAAGTGATGCCGGGCGGGGATGTAAATGCCACCGTCGTTGTAATTGGGAAGGTCGAAGGTAGCGTTGCGAGACCAGATGCCGCGGGCATCGAACCGCAAGCCGAAATGCTGGCTGAGGTGAAACTTCACTCCGCCGCCATAGTTTAGGCCGACCTGCAAATTGTCATTCAGATTGGCCGAATGGTACACGGCATCCACAGCGGGAATCCTGGCGTGTTGCTCGGCCTGCTTGGTTGGAGTGAATTGAATTGCGCCGACGCCTACGGTGAGGTAAGGCTGAAGACGGGAGCCGCGCGGAGTCAGGTTGAAAACAGGATTCAAAGCTAGATAGTGGATCTGATCTCCGAAGTTATAAGTGGGCAGACCGGGAGCAATCGGCGTGACAAGCCGAGTGTTGTTGATCATGAAGTTGTAACCGAGTTCAAGACCGATGTGCCGGCTGAAGTTGACGGCAACGCGTCCACCGCCGGTCCCACCATTGGCGAGCTTCTCGCCTAATCCCGCATTGACCTGTCCCCAGAGGCTGACTCCTGCAAAGGGGTCGAGTTC
>CAXUCT010000139.1:757-1120 GCA_964249415.1 uncultured Bryobacteraceae bacterium
GAACTCTTGGTATTGCTCGTACCCTGCCCATATACCGAAGTGCAAAGGCATAAGGCTGTACACAGAATCGCCGAACCGATCGGTCGAAATCCGGGTCCAGTTGTCATCCTTCTCCTCCCGCGAGAGTTGTAACCGACACCAATTATTGATCTTAACGGAAAACTATCTAATTGCGAAACATAATTCCTAAGTCACTAGTAATTCCATAGAGCCTTCCGGAGCTACTATCGGGCATCCATAGCTGGCGGATACGAACCGAAGGGAGCGCAGTGGGCATTTCAGACCAGGAGTTGCCACCATCTACACTTCGGTAGAGACGTCCATACTCGACGGCATAGGCGGTCTTGGCGTGCTCTGGACTGT
>CAXUCT010000139.1:1130-10724 GCA_964249415.1 uncultured Bryobacteraceae bacterium
TTTCCGGCATTGGGGACCCACTTGCTTCCGCCGTCGGAGGAGGCATAAAGGCCGACTCGCGTAGCAACCAGCAGCGGGGCATCAGGGTCGGCCGAGATGGCGAGATCATTGACATCGGAGGCGGGCAGCGGGAAGTCTAGACGTTCCCAGTGATCGCCGTAATCTTTAGAGAAAAACAGGCCGGCCGTGGCGCGCGCGATCAGGCGTCCGTCGGGGGTAGGGGGAACGTACAGGCCTGTTACGGCGGGTGAGGCTCCCGGGATACCGGACATGGTCCAATGCTCGCCCAAATCGGCGCTTTTCAACAGCCCTAAGTCAGTTGCCGCAAAGAAAACATCTTTACCGCCGCTCTTGGTGGAATAGATCGCGCTCAACTCGGAAGGGGCGACCTCGCGCATAGTTTCTTTCGGCTTCACTGTCCTGGCAGACTTGGCGCGCGGCGACGGGTTACTGTGGGGAGCCGAGCGGGCGACTGTCTTGTGCGCGGCCGTTTTATTGGAGGGCGTCTTGGAAGGGACTGCGTTCGGGGTTTCGGCAGGAGGTGGAGTCACCAACCGCACAGGGATGGCTTTCCAGGAGGCGCCCGCGTCAATCGACTTATACATCTGGTGCGGACTGGCGGCGAGCAGAACACGATCCTCGCTGGGCATTCCGGCGACAGCTTTGAGATGGACGCCGCTCAAGCCCCGGACGTTCTGTAGTTGGGACCACGACTCGCCGCGGTCGCTGCTCTCGAATATGCCCGTTGTTTCACCTTCTTGAGTTTCGACGGCGACCAATTTCTTGCCGGAGAGAGAAGCGGAACTGATGACGCGATCCACAAAGCCGTGGTTAGCCAAGTTGACGGATTCGCCACCGTTGCCACTCTTGCCAACGCCTTCGTACTCGAGCGCCAAATAGACATTACTTGGCTTTTGAGGATCAAACGCGAGCGCATTCACTTGCGTGGTGGTAAGCGTCTTCCAGGAAGTTCCATGATTGAGGGAACGGAACAGGCCCATGGTGGTGCCCGCAAAGACGGCGCCCGGAGCGGCCGAATCGGCGCAACAATCGGCACTCTCCCAACGGACGACGTGAGTCCGGCGGGACGTATTAGGGATTCCCAACAGTTTGTGCCACATATCTCCGCGATCGTTACTTGCGTAAATGCCGCTACAAGCGCTGGCGAAGACATTGGTAGGGGTGGCCGGATCAACATAAATAGAGAAGACATCTGAGTCGTCGATCATGCCGGTGTGGATGGACTCCCAAGTTTTTCCACCATCCATTGTTTTCCAGGGCAGATGGGTAGTTCCGGCATACATAATGTTGGGATCTTTGGAGTCAATGGCGACGGCGGTGATGCCTTGCATCTCAAGATTGCCGGGATCGGAAATGCGGGTCCACGACTTGCCGGAATCGGAGCTAAGCATGACACCGCGCAAGGTCCCGGCGAGAAAGCGCGAGGGATCACTGGGGGAAGCCGCCAGAGCCCGCACACCAAAATCCCGCACATCTTTAACTGAGGTCCATGTCTTTCCTGCATCTGGGCTATCAAAGAGCCCCCCGCCTTCTGCCGCAATCATTCCGATCAGGTAATGTTTCGAATCAGCGGGATCAACCAAGATAGTGGTAACTTCGCTCAGGTTTCGCTTGGGAAGATCGAGCAGATTCCAAGTCGAGCCCGCGTCCTCACTTTGGAAGAGCAACGAATTCATGGCGCCAGCGAGCACTATGCGAGTGTCTTTGGGGTCGACGGCAACGGTGGTAGCGGTTCCGCCGAAGGGGCCCGCGATCTTCCAGTCGTCTACTGGGACCGACGCCATCGTGACTGACAGAGCCACAGCTAAGAGTGCGGTTCCCAGGATGAGGGATGGTAAATACCTTTTAATCATTTTGCAAGTGATCTGTTTAAACAGACATCTCTATTGTTAACTGTCGGCACTGACGAATCTTTACCTTAGGCCGCGAACGCACTAATTACGACGGTGGACGCGCAAAGACTCACTCCAGTGGTTAACATTGCGTGCGCGATGTGCTTGACATATAAAAGAGCGCGCCAGGGGGCCTCGGATGACTTTTAGTCGCGGTTCGGCTGATCTACTGCGAGAGCGAAGACGCTTTTCATGTGTTGCGGGCACGCGCCGGTGGCTGGGGAGCGGCGCTTTCGCTGCGCGAAGTCACGTTGCGGGAAACCTAGACTTGGGGGATGGGGGCGTAAATAAGCTCCCGCAGCCCTAAAAAGCCGAAAACCGCTTGCTCACGCCGCGCGGCTCAGAAACGTGTTTCTCTGTTCGAGAGCCACCTTTCTGGCACGGCTTCCAATCACTTGTGTGACGGCAATAGCTCGGCGCGAAAGGTATATGCTATCCCTAACCCTTGCGCTAACGGTGAATTCACGCGTGGCACGGGCATCCGTTTAGCTCAAGGTAAGCGTATAGAAGGTAATTCCATGAAGAATGTCATAACTCGATCTACCATTCAAAAGTTTTTACGATCCGGGCTGATGCTAAGCGCGCTTGCAGCAGGAAGCAGTCCAGCTTTCGCCCAGAATACGTCGATTTTCGGGCCCAACGTTTACGTTTTCGATTCAACGATGACGTCCGCGTCCATTCAGGCGAAACTCATTTCACTAGGGAACGAACCACAGTTCGGCATCAACCGGTATGCGGTGCTTTTCAAGCCGGGAGCGTACAGCGTGCAAGCGCCGGTGGGGTATTACGAGTCGATCGCGGGCTTGGGTGAACTGCCCAATGCGGTTACGATCAACGGCTTTCTCACGCCAAATTACGGTTCTACATTTCCTGGCGCTAACGTGACTGACACGTTCTGGCGCTCGATGGAGAATATGAGCTTCAACCCGGTCCAAGATAAGGCGCAAAATGCGGGCCCGAACACTTTGCAATGGGGCGTTTCGCAAGGTGCTCCGTTGCGGCGTATCCAGATCAATGGCGGGCTGGAACTGACGGACTCTTACTGCGGGTATGCAAGCGGTGGATTCATTGCGGATTCGGAAATCACCGGGCAGGTTTTTTCCTGCTCGCAGCAGCAGTGGTACTCGCGCGACAGCAGCTTTGGCAGCTGGGCGGGCTCAGTCTGGAACATGGTCTTCTCCGGCGTGATCGGCGCGCCAGCACAGCATTTCCCGAGCCCGTCCTACACTACGCTTTCCACAACGCCGGTGTCGCGGGAGCGGCCCTTCCTCTACTTGGATGGAAATGGGAGCTATAACGTGTTCAAACCGTCGCTGCGGACCAACGTGTCGGGCGTAAGTTGGAGCGGAAGCGGCTTGGGCGTGGGCACGTCGATACCGATCAGTGACTTCTTCATCGCGAGTCCCTCTAACACGGCAGCCGAGATTAATACGGCGCTGGCATCGGGTAAAAATCTTATTCTGACGCCGGGCATTTATCAGCTTGCTACGTCGATCAATGTCACGAGACCTAACACGGTGGTTCTGGGTCTTGGCTACGCGACGCTTGTTCCCACGGCAGGTCTGTCGGCTTTGACTATCGCGGAAGTAGATGGCGTGCAGGTAGCTGGACTGATTGTCGATGCAGGTCCTAGAACATCGGCCGTCCTCTTCCAGGTAGGAGATCCGGCAGGACGGAATGTGAGCCACCAAGCAAACCCGACAACGATAAGCGATGTCTTCTTCCGGATTGGCGGAGCGGCGGCGGGAAGCGCGACCACGAGTCTGAAGATCGATAGCGACAATGTGATCTTAGACGACATCTGGGCTTGGCGCGCAGACCACGGAAACGGAGTGGGTTGGACGGAGAACACGGCCGACCATGGATTGATTGTGGATGCGAACAATGTGACGGCAACGGGTTTGGCTGTTGAGCATTACCAGAAAAACCAAGTGATCTGGAACGGCAACGGCGGCGAAACGATTTTTTATCAGAGTGAATTGCCCTATGACCCGCCGAGCCAGGCGGCTTGGATGAATGGCACCGTTAACGGTTACTCGTCCTACGCGGTATCAAACTCGGTTACGACGCATAAGGCTTATGGGCTGGGTGTTTACTCGTTCTTCGACCTAAACATAAATATCGCTGACGAAAGTGCTATTACCGTGCCGAATGCCGCTGGAGTAACGGTGACCGATTCAGTTTCCGTGTTCCTGACCGGAAGCGGCTCAATTACACACGTGGTGAATAGCACCGGCGCCACGGCTATGCAGGGCAATACCACAATTTACCTGCCTTCCTACGGCGGCGCGGCCTGCACAGCGGATTGCTTGGCGGTGGTTTCCAGCGGCTTGGTTTACAACCGCGGAACGCAACTGTTCAGTGGCACTTTGACGGTGACCAATACCGGCACGACCGCGCTGAGCGGCCCTTACTCAGTAGAGCTGAGCGATCTAACGGCTGGCGTAACCCTGACGAACGGAACGACAGTAGGCGGGGTTCCAGCGGTGCAGGTGATCGGCTCGGGTGTGTCGTTAGCTCCCGGCCAAAAGGTGAGCACTGCCATTTCCTTCAGCAATCCTTCTAAGACGGTTGTTAGTTACACACCAGTGGTGGTGAATCAATAATATGTTCAAATCTTACTTACTTACATTTGGCCTGCTGCTGTGCGCAGCAGGCGCAGCCCAGGCGGACACTACTTATCAGGTGTTCGTGAACACGAGCAACCTGGCGGGAAAGACCGGTTCACTCGATTTCCAGTTTAACTTTGGAAGTGGAGCGTTACAGGCCGCGAACGTTACGGTTTCCAACTTCACGGGCGGAGCGAATGGCACCGGAACCAGTACGGGCCAGGTGAGCGGCGGACCCTTGCCGGCGGCAGTGACGCTTGGGAACGGGTATCCGGCGAGTGGGTATAACGACTACTTCGAGACTTACACGTACGGCAGCGCGCTGAAGTTTTCTCTGGATTTCAGCGGACCGGCGGTGAACGCGCCGTATGGTTCTTCGAGCGGGAACAGCGAGTTTTACTTCTCCATGTTTAGCGATCCGAACGGCACGACTCCCGCGCCGGGAACCGATACGAACGGCGTGGCTGGTACTGCGGTGGTGAACCCGGATGGCTCGATTACGACGAATAGTGTTTCGCCTAACCTGAGCTTTTCTCCGGAGCCAGGTTCGTTGTGGCTGACGTTAGGCGCGGGATTGATGCTGGGAGTAGCGTTCGTACGGCGTCGGGCTACTTCGTAAATCGTTATCGAGAGGGTTAGATTTCGAGAATTAATGATCGGCGGCTTGCCTCCTGCGAGCCGCCGATTTTAATTTCCGCTGCCTAACTCAGGCGTCATGGGTCTGTAAGTGGGAGCACCATCCGGCTGCCCTCCTTGAGGCGATGAAGCCAGGAGGGGGTGCGGATGAGTCACTCCGGCGTTGATTAGAACGGCATCGCATGGGCTGGATCGAAAGTTGCGCCATCGCGGCAATGAACCGTTTGGTGGCATACTCACGGAGATTCCGCGAGGCTTGGGCGGCGAGATCTGGATCCACTTCCGCCGCTACCATGCGGCCAGAGGGGGTCCGACAACCAGCCGGAGCATTCGAGGTCAACTTCGAACAAATACATCTCGGAGTTCTCACTGCGACATTCAACCCGAACCCCTGGTGCTTGATCAGGGACAAAAACAACGTGAAAGGCATGAGACTTTAGGATCGCGGGCAAGTGAAATTAACGCAGGCCTGAACTTTTTGGCACTTTTTCGGCAGTGCTTACGTATTCTTCTCCATGGATTCCGTGCTGCAGGATTTTCGGTATGCGATCCGGATGCTGATTCGGGATCGCGGGTTCTTTATGACGGCTGTGATGGCGCTGGCACTTGGCATTGGGTCCGTGACAGCGATCTTCAGCGTCATCGACAATGTGCTGCTGGACCCGTTCCCGTACAAGGGCGGGACGCGTTTAACGGGGGTAGAGATACACGACTCCAGCCGGGCGCAAGACGGCGGCAGACAAGGGTACACGCAAGCCGAGTTTGTACAGCTTCAGCAGCAGAATCATGTCTTTGAAGACAGTATTGGGCTCATCCAGGATCGCGTACTTATGACCGATCCGTCGGGGCGCCTCGAATCATTCCTGCGGGCGAAATTGACCGGCAACGCCTTCGATTTCTGCGGCGTGCAGCCGCTCATCGGCCGCTACTTTACTCGGGAAGACGCGAAACCAGGAGCCTCGCCGGTGTTGGTGCTGAGCTACAAGGTCTGGCAGAGCCGGTTCGCCGGCGACCGCAATATCGTCGGCAAGAACTACATTCTGAACGGCATTCCCACGACTCTGATCGGGATCATGCCTAAGCGATTTACACTGTGGGGCGCTGACCTATGGATGCCTTTCACGCCGAATCCGTCAGAAGCTGACGCGAACTCCGACTTCGTGTTTCTGATGGGGCGTCTGAAGCCGGGACTCACACCGAAATCCGCGGCGCCGGATTTGAACATCATTGCCCACAGGCTGGCAAAGCAGTATCACGTCTTCTACCCGAAGCAGTTTGACGTTCGCGTGCCGCTGCTGATCGACAACGTGGTGGGGAAGTTTCGCGAAACGCTTTACATTCTGCTGGGCGCGGTGGGGCTGCTGCTGTTAATTGCGTGCGCGAATGTGGCGAATTTGCTGCTGGCGCGCGCGACGGCACGCGAGAAGGAGTTCGCAATCCGAAGCTCGCTCGGCGCGGGACGGTGGCGCGTGATGCGGCAGCTTCTGATTGAGAGTTCATTGCTCGCCTGGTGTGGGGCCGGACTCGGATGCGCGTTCGCGGCGGCGGGGCTGAAAGCGCTGACGTTGGCGCTGCCGAAGTTCACTTTCCCCGATGAAGCCGATATCCGGCTGAACCTTCCAGTACTGGAAGCGACGGTGGGAGTCGCGGTACTGACTCCTATAATTTTCGGGCTGATCCCTTCGCTGGGAGCGTTCGCACGCAATCTGGCGGAGCCGTTGAAAGCGGGCGGGCGCGGCAACAGCGGCTTTCGTCGCGGGAAAATGCGGAACGCACTGGTGGTGTTCGAAGTTGCCCTGTCACTGTTCCTGCTGAGCGGCGCAGGCTTGCTTATGCGGAGCTTCCTGGTGCAGCGCGGCGCAGACTGGGCTTCCGGGCCGACAAGTTGCTGGTTGCGCAGGTCCAGTTGGGAAAGCAGTACCCCACTGCTGAATCGCAGTATCGCTTCGCCCGAAACCTCACGGATAAGCTGCGCGCCGTCCCGGGCATTACCTCCGCTGCGACCGCGCTCGAATTTCCGCCGTTCGGCGGGATTCGTACAACGTTCGATGTAGCTGGGATCTCACATAGCGAGAAGTGGAACGGACAGGCAGGCCTGGTGGACCCGCGTTATTTTGAGACCGTGGGCACCCACATTCTCAGCGGCCGCACTATCACGGACACCGATATGTTTGGCAAGCACATGGTAGCGGTGGTGAACCAGACGTTTGTGACGAAGTTGATGCACGGCGCGAACCCGGTGGGCAAGCAGGTGCGGATCGATATCTTCGAGCAAGCTCCGGTCCCGATCAAGAATCCATGGTTTGAGATCGTCGGCGTCATGTCCGACCTGCGCAATAGCGGATTGGTCGATCCGACGGTGCCGGAAGCATACACCCCCATGACGCTGTCCGGATATGGCGGCTTTGGAGTATTTGTCAAGACCGTCGGTTCGCCGGCCGCAATGAGTAAGACTCTGGAGAGCAGCATACTTTCTCTTGACAAGAATATTGTTCCGCAACAGTCAGGAACTATGACGCAACTGCTGGATGAATTCTTGTTCTCGCCAACTCGATTCGGAGTGCAACTATTTTCCGTCTTCGCGTCCATCGGGTTCGTGCTGGTTTGTGTCGGCGTCTACAGCGTCATTTCATACACGGTGTCACAGCAGCAGAAGGAAATCGGCATACGCATGGCGCTGGGTGCATCTGCCCGCAACGTTCGGGGCCTGGTGATTCGGGCCGGTATGCGATTCGTGGTTGTGGGAATCCTCATAGGCGTGCTTCTCTCTTTCTTGCTGCTGCGCGTGATGCAAAACCAGATTGCCGGGATCAAGACATACGATCCTGTGACGCTGATTTCCGTGGTCGCGATTTTGCTGCTAGCAGGGTTTGGAGCATCGTACGTTCCATCGCGGCGGGCGACGCTTGTGGATCCCCTAATTTCGTTGCGCTATGAATGAATAACCCGTGACTCTGCTTTCACAATTAGGAAGGTAAGATCGGGTTGCGGCATCTAAAAGACAGATTGGCCCACTGAGAGCGTTCCACATTGGAGCCCGCATCTGGAACCGATAACTAAGGTAATCTGGTAGGGCTTGAAGTTCTCGGCGAGTTAGCGGAAGGCTAAATTCAAGATCGTGAAAACGCCACAGCGGTGAGCTTGCCTTGCCGATTTTCGACTCCGCTGCGTTCCGATTCTCAATATACGCATACCGGATTGGTCCCTCGCGTATGTAGTCGCTTCACTTGGTCGAAAGACGGATTACCCTTCGATGTCAGCAACGCCGGCTCTCGTCAAAGTGGATTTCAGATCACAAGCGCGTTTCTCATTAGCTATTTAGCTTGAACGGCTTGACCGGCCAAAGATAACGGGATGCCACGGAGAGGAACGTTTCAGTTCTGTAGATCAGTCACAAAGAGGCAGATTTGCTCTCTTCCGTTCCCGCCTCTCATACTCCACACGATTTAGATTGACTGTTGGCTGATTCTCCTCAGCCCATCGCACAAGAGGCCCCATTGTCTTGGCGAGGGAGCGTCCGAGAGCGGTGTTGGTATATTCGACGCGCGGCGGAATCGTCGGATAGGCCTTGCGTTCGATAAGGCCGTCCCGATGAAGACTGTTAAGGGTATGGCTAAGGACGCGTGGTGAGATGCCCTCGATTGCAGCCTTCAGTTCACCAAAGCGATGTGTTCCTCCGAGGAGGGTCTGGATAATCAGACAGCTCCACTGATCGCCTATTCGATTGAGAACTGCTCGCGTTGAACAAGAAATAAGGCCTCGCATCTTGCCTCTTTGGGTGTGGAAGAACGGGAAGCTGATTTTGATCGGCCCGAGACCTTGCAGACAGCATTCCGAGGAGTGGAGCGCTTGCTTCTCGTCAGTACTGATTCACTTCACGCGCCAGATGTGCGGATCAAACAACACCGGGCAGCCATTCAAGCCGGTGATCGACGCAGGTCCCGTCACATCGTAAATGGCCTTGCCGGTGGCGATGACGAGATCGCGATTATCATCTCGTGCCTGTCCGGGAAGTCCATCCAACATGTGAATGTCAAGCCAGACGAGGTTGAAGAAGGCTTGGTGTCGGCAGGCATCCCTCAGTTCGCTGCGAGGAGTGTGCGTGAGTTGGACTAGGAAACGTCTCGCGGCTATCAGGGATCCTTACTCCTACGGTGGCGAACCTCACTGGAAGAGTTCCCATATCGGTCGAGGACTTTCTCCGGGCGAATGTGTCCGCATTGATCGCCTAACCAGACCCGTGAGGAGAACCGCGTTTGCTCTATGCGCGGTCTCCTTACCGGTCCTGCGAAGTCCGCTTTTCGACTCGAATCTGTTCTACATGGACGAGGAACGCGCAAACCTGAGATTTGACGCTGTGGCGGGAGTTTACCCGTGTGTAACGTTAGGACTCAATCTGGAGTGATCCGGCGCGAGAATGTTGTGGCGCGATATGA
>CAXUCT010000140.1:0-10690 GCA_964249415.1 uncultured Bryobacteraceae bacterium
AAGGGAGCGCGCCCCGGCTAACGGCGACGATGTCGGCGTCCGGCGCGTTCGAAGAGAGAACCAGCAGCGCTGTAGCGTGCGGCGAAAACCGGTTGAGACCTACCCTCGCAAGGGCTAAGCCGGTAAGCGAGTGCGTGACGTTGTCCATTGCACATTGTTCAGTACGCGCCGTTCAGGCGCACACTGGAATAGCTACAAAGGACTGCTCTCGCTGCAGGTACGTGCGTGGCATTAGAAGTGTCAATGCGTCGGGCAGAATTTCGGCAGTGATGGGCAGAGTTCCGGCTAGTTCCCCGTCCACCTGCACATAAATCCCATTGCCATTCGAATGAGAGCACGTAACAGACCGGCCACGCACAACCGTGCAGCCTTTGATGCGCTCCACTCTTTTCAGCGCCACGCCAACGAAGTACTGCAAATAGCGGGCGCTGACCGTTCCGCGAAAAAGCACCACTTCGAAGTCATCGCGCAGCAGCGAAGCGCCGCGCGCAATCTCTAAATCTCCACCGTAATTACGCACCCGGCTCACCAGCGCGAAGCTAGCTTCAAAGCTCCTACCGTCTACCCTCACCTCAAATTCCCGCAAAGGGCGAAAGACGTGGCCGAAACCGGCGACGTAGTAAGCGAACTTTCCAGTCGCGGCTTTTAGATCCAGATTCAACCGGGAGACGATCTCGGCGTCCAGCCCGGCGCCCGCCATGCACAAAAAAGCACGCTGTTCAGAGCCCCCGATGCGCAACCCGCCTACGGCGATACGGTTTGGATGGAGGTTCGACAGTTCGGCCGCTGCTTTTTCCAAGTGGATGGGAAGATGCATTTCGCGCGCTAAAACGTTCGCGGTACCGCCCGGCAAAATCGCCAGCGGCACGCCCGTATGCAACATGCCATTCGCCACCTCGTTGACGGTTCCGTCGCCGCCTGCCGCGATGATCAGGTCCACCCCCGCTTCAATCTGGCGCCGGGTCTGAGCTCCCGCAGTGCCCGGACCTTTTGTCGCGACAAGGTGTCCTTCAATGCCTTGGCGCGCCAGAACCGCGATACTACGTTGGAGCAAATGTAGGTGGCGCGAGAGCCCTCGTGCCACGGGATTATAGAGGACAGCGGCGCGTCTCGGGTGGGAGGATTCCAAGCTCACATTGTAAGCTTCACGGGCTCTCCACGTAGGCCGAATACCCGGTATGATGAAAGGAGCCCGCGATGCATTTGGATCCCACCGCCATACTTCCCCAGTTCCTTGGATCGCTCCCCACGTTCGTTGCCGTCGTCCTTGCCTGGATGCATTCGAGCTCGCGCATGTCGGATATGCAAAACAGTCTTAACAAGCGCATCGACGATACGCAAAACAGCCTCAATCGACACATTGACGGTACACGTGACCTGCTGAGGGCGGAGTTCCGCCGCGTCGAAGAGGTCATGGACGCCCGGCTAAAGCACCTCGAAGAACAGTAGAGAGTAGCGCATTATCGTAAGTGTGAGGAGCTTCAACTCGCCCCATGCGCGGCGCGAAACATTCAGCAGGTAACGAGCGGCGTTCCGAAGATCTTCGGAACCAGATCGAACATCACGAATATCTGTATTACGTTCTGGATCGCCCTGAGATCTCCGATGCGGAGTACGACGGGCTCATGCGCGAACTCCGGGATGTGGAGGAGGCTCACCCGGAGCTGCGCACACCGGATTCGCCCACTCAGCGGGTAGGCGGACAACCACGGGAAGGCTTCGTAAAAGTCCCGCACAGTTCGCCCATGCTGAGCCTGGACAATGCTCTAAATGAGGGGGAACTGCGCGAGTTCGACGCGCGCGTCCGGACACTTCTCAAATCCGACAAGTATGAGTACGTAGCGGAGCTGAAGCTGGACGGTCTTTCCATGGCCGCGTACTATGACAGCACCCGATTTGCACAAGCCCTTACCCGTGGCGACGGCCGTATCGGCGAAGAGGTTACCGGGAATGCGCGTACCATTCGTTCCTTGCCGCTGCGCGTGAAAGACCATGCTTTCGCAAAGGCTTCATTTGAAGTTCGCGGTGAAGTAGTCATGCAGCGGCGCTCATTCGAACGCATGAATGAAGAACGAGAACGCGCCGAGCTGCCGCGCTTCGCCAATCCGCGCAATGCAGCCGCCGGTGCGCTCCGTGCTCTTGATCCGACTGTGACCGCGTCGCGGCAACTCGACTACTTTGTGTATTTTCTGCTGCGCGAAGGACGACCCTTGCTCGATAGCCAATGGCAAACTCTGGAGACGCTTCATCACGCGGGCTTCAAAGTGAACCGGTATCGCAAGAAGTGCAAGGGCCTGGAAGAGCTGCTCGCGTTCATTCACGAGTGGGAAGAGAAGCGCGAGACGCTGCCTTACGAAATTGACGGCGTGGTGGCAAAGATCGATTCGTTGGAGCAGCAGAAAACGCTCGGCTGGACAGCCAAAGCTCCTCGGTGGGCGGTTGCATTCAAGTATCCGGCGCGGCAAGCGCAAACGGTGCTGGAAGGGATCGAAGTGCAGGTCGGTCGCATGGGCACGCTTACACCTGTCGCGCACCTCAAGCCCGTTAGTCTCAGCGGAGTGACCGTGTCTCGCGCCACGCTGCACAACGAGGACGAGATTGCGCGCTTGGGCGTAGAAATCGGCGATACGGTCTTAGTGGAGCGTAGCGGCGACGTCATTCCAAAAATTGTTCGCGTCGTCGAACCGGGCGCTCATCGTCGCGCCTTTCAGATGCCTACAGTCTGCCCGGTCTGCGGCGGCCATGTCGTCCGGGAGGAAGGCGAGTCAGCCAGCCGCTGCATAAACACCAACTGTCCGGCGCGGCTTCGCGAGTCTCTGCGGCACTTTGCGTCGCGCGGGGTCATGGATATCGATGGCGTAGGCGATGCACTGGTGGATCAGCTTCTGGCGCGCGGCATGGTCCACAATGTAGCGGACCTTTACTCGCTGAAAGTCGAACAGTTGCTGCAACTGGAGCGCATGGGCGAGAAGTCGGCATCAAAAATTATTCGCAACATTGAACAGTCTCGCTTGCAGCCGCTCTCGCGGGTACTCAATGGGTTAGGGATTCCGTTCGTCGGCGAGCGCACAGCACAAATTTTGGCCAGCCACTTCGGAAGCATGGATGCAATTGCAGCAGCTTCTTCTGAAGCGCTGCAAGAGGCAAATGAGATTGGTCCGAAAGTGGCGGACGCCATCCAGCAGTTCTTTGGGGAGGAGCGCAACCGAGAGCTGATTGAGCGCTTACGCGCGGCAGGTTTGCGCTTCACCGCTCCCAAAGAAAAGAAGAAGTCCGGTCCGCTGACCGGGCTCACCTTCGTGCTGACAGGAACGTTGCCTGCGCTGACGCGGCAAGAAGCCAAGCAGCGCATTGAAGCTGCGGGCGGCAAAGTGGCTGGATCGGTCAGCAGCAAGACTAGCTATCTTGTGGCAGGTGAAGAAGCGGGCTCAAAGCTCGATAAAGCGCGCGACTTGAAAGTTCCCGTTCTCGAGGAAGCCGGCCTGCTTGCTCTGTTGAACGCTGAGGAGGCGAGCTGAGGCATTCTTCGAGCGGCTTCGGCGCGGGGTGGCATCATCTCATTCAGACGTTGCTCTTATGGGGGCCGCAAGGGCTTTTCTTTTTGGCCGTGCTCGATTCGACCGGCGTTCCGGTTGTGGGCGGAGTCGACGCCCTGCTCATTGCGATCGCGGTGAACAAGCCTTGGCAAGCATACTTGGCCGCGGCCTGCGCCATCCTCGGCTCACTCGCGGGCAGCCTGATTCTCTTTTCAATCGCTCGCAAAGGAGGCGAAGTGCTGCTCTCCAAGCAGATCGCCAGCCGTCAAGGAAAGCGGCTGCATTCCTGGTTCGAGCGCTACGGCCTGATCACGGTGTTCGTTCCCGCCCTCTCGCCGCTCCCCATGCCAATGAAGATACCGGTGTTCTGCGCGGGCGCGCTCGAAGTGCGCCCGACGTATTTCATCACCGTAGTTCTCACCGCGCGGATCATACGATACTTTGCACTCGCTTATTTGGCACTGCACTACGGCGGACAGACATTTCAGTTCTTAAAGGCGCACGCGATCGGCGTGGCAGGGTTGGCGGTGCTTTTAGCAATTCTGGCCATCATCATTCTGCAACTCGCTGCCCGCAGGGAAAGGGGGCGTTCAAGCGCTGCCACGATGAGCAAGCAGCATTAAACGCCGCTATGCATCGTCGTGCATTTCCGGCTGTGGATAGTATGTATTCATGTCACGACTCACCCGGCGTACGTTCCTTGCTCGAACCGCTGCTTTGGCCTCGGCTGCCAAACTCGCCTTGGCAAAACCCTTAACGAAGGGCAACCTTGGCGTCGAACTCTATACCGTTCGCAACATCATCTTGAAAGATCCGGCTACGGTGCTGAAATCTATTCAAGACATCGGGTATACCGAAGTCGAACCCACCTACGCTAATCTTCCTGAGATCTGGCCTGCGCTGCAGCAGACCGGCTTGAAGCCTGTCAGCGTGCATGTCGATTACGCCATCTACAAGGAAGGCGGCAGCCACCTGGACACCGTGCTGGCGGATGTGAAGCAGCGTGGGTTCGAGTACGCCGTGGTTCCTTACGTTCCTCCCGCGGAGCGAGGCGGCATGGAGATGTTTAAACGTTTTGCGGCGATGCTGAACGATTCAGGGAAACGTGCCAAAGCCAATGGCCTGAGGCTCTGCTATCACAATCACGCGTTTGAATATGCGCCGCTGAACGGCGGGACAACCGGCTTGGAAATCTTGATGAACGAGACGGATAAGGACCTGGTTTCTCTCGAGCTGGATATCTTTTGGGCCAGTGTTGCAGGACATGATCCGGTAACACTGCTGAAAACTTATTCGGGCCGCGTTCCGCTTTTACACCTCAAGGACAAAGCTGCCGGGCTGGCTACGCAGTACAACGAGACGGTCCCGCCACAGACATTCAAGGAAATCGGCAACGGCTCAATCGATATATCTGCGGTTTTGTCAGCAGCCGATTCAGCGGGCGTGCGGCACTATTTTGTGGAGCAGGATCAAACCCCCGGCGATCCGATCGCAAGCTTGCGCCAGAGCTACAGCTACCTCAGCTCGCAATTTAAGAGTTGAGCGTCGCGGCGGCTACGCCCGTTCCAGATAAGCTCCTTCGGATGTATTGATGCGGATGCGTTCGCCTTCGCCGATAAACGCGGGCACTTGCACCACCAGGCCCGTCTCCATGGTGGCGGGCTTGGTGACGTTCGAAACCGTCGAGCCTTTAAGGCCCGGCTCTGTTTCTTTCACCGTCATTTCCACGCTCGGCGGCAGTTCGACGCTGATAGGCCGTCCTTCGTAAAACTCGACGTTCACCTTGAGCTGGGGAATCAGGTAGAGCACCCCATCGCCCAGCAGATCCTTGGTGAGGTGGATCTGCTCATAATTCTCAGTGTTCATGAAGTAGTATGAGTCTCCATCGTCATACAAGTACTCCATCTCCTGCTCGTCAAGTGCAATCCGCTCCACCTTGTCTTCCGACGAGAAGCGATGCTCAATCATGGAACCCGAGCGCAGGTTCCGCATTTTGGCTTGAACAAAGCCCCGAAGATTGCCGGGCGTCCGGTGCACCATGCTGAACACCGAGTGCAGTTCCTTGTTGAACTTGACTATCATCCCCGGACGAAGTTGTGTCGCTGCAATCATGTATGGCTTGTGAAGATCTCAGTTTATCAAGGCTGGGTACAAACGCGGCCTTCTACGTTTTCAGGCAAACGCCACATTCCAGCTTGGTCTGCTGCAATTGTGGACTTCTGCTTACCCGCCACATAAGTGATTGTTTGATGTGGCCGCATTCTCCATAAAATAACTGTTTCGTTGTTGTTCTTGCGGTGCGCCACTTCGGTGCACCGCTCCACGGCAGGAACCAGGGTCAAATGTCCGAAGTGATTGGCAATGGGCTGCCATCCGTCCGGGCAATTTTCTTGCTCCACGCCACGGCTTGAAACCGCTATCCAGCACGCATCTGGATCCCACGTTGTGCGAGCGAACAAGCGTCCGTTTGAATCGTATAGCCATGGATCGAGATTTTGGTAGCCTACGCCAGGCAAATAGGGATCGGCCCACAAAAACTCATAGGCAACACCTGGCCCGTCACGAAGCAGCTGCGCATCTTCCAGAGCCCAGCTCTGCACGAATTGCGAGCCCTCTAGATTAGGATCTAAAGCCACTAGCGCTAGCGCGGCGACGTGCGTCATCCAATCTGGACGGCGGATCGTTTCCGGTCTTAAGCTTAGAAGCAGTTCAACGGGCAGGCCGGAAAAGAAGCGTGGGTCATCCTCGCGCAGGTCGAGATGCTGCTCGGAACGCACGGCGGCTAAATACTCGCAGTCCGCGTACAAAGTTTTAGCGTCTGTGAATGTGCCCTTCTGCAAATCGGAGAGCAGTTGTTTCCAATTCGAAGGAGTTGTGGTGTTTGCGTCTTCCCCTTGCGCGATCGCAATGAAAAGAGAATCTCGGACGGAGGGGGCGCTGGGGCGAGGCGCCGGCATCTCAGCTGGACAAGCAAGTCTGAGCTTAGCGATCTCGTCAGGGGTAATCAGGCTTACGCACCAATCTAAAACGAGCGCGACTTGCCGCCGATCACAGGGGTGAGCGACTGCCCACTCCATGGCCTGCCGGCCGCGCTTTTCGTCATGGGTGATCGCGTAATACAGCGCGAGTTCGAAGCCGCGCTCCGGGGAATCGGGCACGGACTGGACGCGTTTTTCGAAATTTGTCCAACGCACAGTCTGCCGCTCGCGGTCTCTCTCTAAGCGCCTCAGCCGTTGCGACGTGAGCAACAGTTTCGGGCTGTGAGAGTCGCTGTCCTCCGCGAACGCTAAACTGCTGAGCAAGAGGATGGCGGACAGGGCAATCAGGAGAGCGCGCAAACCAGCTATTGTTCCACAAGAGCAATCGCGCCGCTTTGCTACCCTGGTACTTCCACAGGCTGCCCACTTGAGTTCATGCCGGCTCGGGTAAGCGAAACTTACGTTCTGCGTACGTATCCTTTCCGAGAATCGGATCTGATCGTCAGCTTTTTCACTCGCGATCAAGGCAAGCTACGCGGCGTGGCGAGACGAGCACGCAAACCCAAGAGCAGCTTTGGATCGGGGCTGGAACGGTTGTCGTTAGTGAATCTATCTTATTCTCAGAGAGAGAATCGCGAGTTAGTAAACCTGAACTCGTGCGAGCTCCTGCAATCGCAATTCGATCTGATATCCGATTTCGATGCGAGCGTGGCGCTGGATTATGTGGCCGAGGTAAGCGATCACATACTGCCTGCCCAGGAGCCGAATGAGCGCTTTTTCCGCCTGCTTGCCACTATCCTCGACTACATGCATGAGCGGGCACCCGGCGCCATCTGGACCGCAATCACTTACTTTTCTCTTTGGGCTACGAGGCTTTCCGGTTTTCTGCCCGATCTCGAAAGCTATCCCGACCGTAATCTGTCCGCGAGCTCGCGCGAAATTGCCGGCGCCATGCTGCGGAGTCATATCGCGGAGTTGCCTTCACGCACCTGGAATAAGGACACCGCGCTGGACCTCCGCCGCGTTCTGATCCGCCAAATGGAAGAGCACGTGGAACGGCGCTTTCGCACGCCTGCTTTACTTGAGGGCCTTTAGACGGCGCGATGGACTCATTTCAAGACACAATTTTCAAACTAAAGCGTTACTGGGCCGACCGCGGAGCGATCATTCAGGAGCCGTACGATCTGGAAGTCGGCGCGGGCACCATGGCACCGGAAACGTTCTTGCGCGTGCTGGGGCCGAAGCCGTACAGGGTCGCTTATGTGCAGCCCAGCCGCCGGGCGGCAGACGGCCGCTATGGTGAGAACCCGAATCGTCTTTATAAGCATCAGCAGTTGCAAGTCATCTTGAAGCCCACGCCGGATGATGTTCTGGATCAATACCTGGGCAGCCTGGAGGCGATCGGCATCGACCTTCGCAAGCACGACATCAAGTTCGAAGAAGATAATTGGGAAGCGCCGACTCTGGGCGCGTGGGGCGTCGGGTGGCAGGTCATGCTCGACGGGCTGGAGATCACGCAGTTCACCTATTTCCAACAGTGCGGCGGCATGGATCTCGACTTAGTGCCTGCAGAGATCACTTATGGGTTGGAGCGCATCGTCGCCTTTTTGCAGAATGTCGACAGCGTGTACGACATCGAGTGGGCGCCTGGCTTCAAATATGCCGATGTGCGGCTTGCCGATGAGCAGCAGTTCTCCGTGTACAACTTCGAGATGGCGGACGTCGCCCTGCTTTGGCAAGAGTTCGATTTGCACGAGCGCGAATGCCAGCGGCTGTTAGACCTGTTTAGAGCGGCGAAAGACAAGCACCGCTTTCCTGTCCTGCCCGCCTACGATCAGGCGCTGAAGTGCTCGAACATTTTCAACCTGCTGGATGCGCGTGGCGCGATTAGCGTGACCGAGCGGGTCGGTATCATCGCACGCGTACGCAAGCTTGCGGTTGGTGTGGCCGGAGCTTGGGTGCAGCAGCAATTCCCGCAAGAGGCCGTTGCATAATGGCGGACTTTCTTCTTGAGATCGGGACGGAAGAGATTCCGGACTGGATGATCGAGCCCGCGCTGGAGGATTTGCGGGCCAAGTTTCAGGCGTGCTTCGACGCATTCGGTGGCTCGTTGCTCGCGGTGGACGCGACACCGCGCCGGCTGGTTTTGTGGGCGAACAATCTGCTGGAGCAAGCCCCGGACGCGCAAACAGTGATTCCCGGCCCCTACGTTTCAGCAGGCGACAAAGCTGCAGAGGGCTTTGCACGCAAGCAAGGAACAGCCGTTGCGGAACTCGGCAAGATCCAAGATGCCAAGGGTGAGCGCTACGTATTCCATCAACTCACCCAGGGTCAATCAGCGATGGAGGCCTTAAGCAAAAAGCTGCCCGAAATTATTTCATCTATTCATTTCCCGAAAACCATGTACTGGACCGGAAAGAGTGGCGTCCGTTTCATCCGGCCTATTCGCTGGATCGTCGCGGTGTTGGATGATCAAGTGGTTCCGTTCGAAGTAGCGGGGGTGAAATCGGGCGACACGACGCGCGGTCATCGGATTCTCGGATCGAAAGATCCGCTTCCTGTAACCACCGCCAATTATGAAAAAGCTCTACGCGAAAACGGAGTGATCGTCCGCGCGCAAGAGCGGAAGCAGCGTATCGAAGCCGGACTCGGGCCGGACGTTCATCACGACCCTGAGCTGCTGAAGACGCTGGTTTACTTGACCGAGTTCCCGACGCCGATCCGCGGCAGCTTCGATCCGTCCTATTTAGAGCTGCCGAAAGAGATTCTTTCGACGGTCATGCGGCATCACCAGCGCTACTTTTCGGTTCTAAAGCCAGACGGTTCGCTCGCACCGCAATTCGTCGCTGTCACCAACACGGACGGCGATCCCGACGGCCTCATTCGCCAAGGAAATGAACGCGTCCTCCGCGCCCGCTTCAACGATGCGCGCTTTTTTTGGCAAGTCGATCAACAGAAGAAGTTACGCGATCGCGTGGACGATCTTGCCAATGTCACCTTCCAAGCCAAGCTCGGCAGTTATAAAGACAAGACCGAGCGCATCGCCAAGCTTGGGGCCGAACTCGCGGATCAACTAGACGCTGACGGAGACGTCGTTGGCCGCGCAGCTTGGCTCTGCAAGTGCGACCTGACCACGGACATGGTCAAAGAGTTCACGGAACTTCAGGGCGTTGTCGGCGGCTTATACGCGCAAGCTCAGGGCGAAAGCGAAGCGGTTTCAACTGCCATCTACGATCACTACAAGCCGGTCAGCATGGAAGATTCCATTCCGCGCACGCTTGAAGGTCAAATCGTCGCAATCGCCGATAAACTCGACACACTGCGTGAGTGTTTCAGAGTCGGCCTGATCCCAACCGGTTCGAAAGACCCCTTCGCACTCCGCCGCGCGGCGCAAGGCATAGTCAAAATTCTCTTCGATGCTCGCTTGGGGCTCAAGTTGATGGCGCTCGTCGAGGATGTGCCCGAACTCGGGGCATTCATGAAAGAGCGCGTTCAGTTCTACCTGCGCGAAAGATATCCATACGATGAGGTAAACGCAGTAATGCGAGGCAACTGGGCAACAATTCCAGACTTGTCTGACCGCATCGAAGATTTGCACACTGTGAGACCGACACCCGACTTCGAGTCCATCGCCGCCAGTTTCAAGCGAATCAAGAACATCCTCGATCAGGCGAAACTCGCGCATTACCCATTGACCGACCCAGCCCTTCTCAAAGCGGGGCCAGAAGAAGACCTGCACTGGGCCGCCGCTCATGTGACTTATTCGGTGCGGCAAAGCAAGACTTACCAGCAGAAACTTGAGGTCATTGCCTCTCTTCGTCCGCGAGTGGATCTCTTCTTCGATAAAATTCTGGTGAACGATCCCGATCCAAAGATCCGGCTAAACCGCTTGGCTTTACTGCAGAGCCTGCTTACAGAATTCTCTACCATCGCTGACTTTTCCGAAATCGTCACGCAAGGCGCGTTAGCTGCCTGAAAGCTTATTACGTCCTAATTAGGAGACAAGATTCGAAAATGAAGAAATACGTTTACTCGTTCGGCGGAGGCACGGCAGATGGCGACGGTAAGTTGCGCGACGTGCTCGGCGGTAAAGGCGCCGGACTCGCTGAAATGAGCAAGGCCGGTGTCCCCGTCCCGCCCGGCTTCACCATCACCACAGAAGTTTGCAATTTGTTA
>CAXUCT010000141.1:0-1828 GCA_964249415.1 uncultured Bryobacteraceae bacterium
GTCCGGCGCAACCCAGCGTGTCCGGGGCAGCGGGAGCAAGCCTGCGGCAGCATGGATGCATGGGACAGATCCTCTTAGCAGCTGGCACCACCGTCAGCGCTCCGGGCCCCGTCGCCAGCAGCGCTCAATCCACCAGCAGCATCGACACCGCCAATTACCAGCTGACGCTCATCAGCACCAACGTCTATGGCAGCACCGTGCGCATCGGACTCGAAGACAGCGCCGATGGCGTGAACTTCGTCCCCTTCGAAGTGTGGTGCCTCACCACAGGAATGGAGCAAAACCTCACCACGCCCGCCTACATGAAGCCAGGTCTAAATACCGGACCGTCCGCCGTGGCGCGACTCAACGTCTACGAGATTCAGGGCGGCTCCGCGCAAATCACCGCACTCATCAGCTGGGCCCAATAATCAGAACAGCCGCTGGCCGCCCTCAAGCGGCCGCGGCACCGCGTGCTGCGCGCGCCAGGCAGCCAGCGCCAGCGCGTTCACCAGATCATCGTTTGTCGCGTGCTTGCCGTCATTGCCGTACGTCGCGTTGCCCGCGCGGGTAAGAGATTCCTGAAAGTTCACCAGCTCATTGACAAGCACCGGCGCATCGGCCAGCTTCTCGGAGATCTGCAACTCTTCGTTCTGGAACAGCAGAACCGCGCGCGCCACCAAATCGCGTTTCGGAACGTTGTAGATGCGCGAGTCATCCGCAGCAGCGCGCACCACCTGGCCAGCCGTGTAATGCACTCCAACGATCCCGCGCGCCTTCAGCCGCCTCGCCAGCACCATGTCGAAGACGGGACGGCCGACGCCCGTCACATCCACCACCACTTCGATGAGCGGGCCCACTACGGGCGCCTGCGCTGCCAGCGAATCGCAGACAGCCGCCAGCCGGTCCACGACCGCAGGGTACGAAGTGCCGAGCGGCAGGCGCTCGAGAAACCGGACACCATACGAAACGGACCAGGCGCCGGAGGCAAGGGAAACAGGATCGAAAGGGCCAGGCGTAAACGTGCGGACACGCTGCAAGACTAACAACGCCGCCGGGTCGCGCACCTTGCCGATATCGCACGCCAACCAGCAAGCGCGCTCCGCCACCGGCGCTAAAGACATAACGGCTGCAGCTCCGGAGACAGACTCTTCAAGACCAGGTCGTGATCGAACATGGCGTTTTCCACGCTCGTGAACTCGCATAAATACTCCTGTCGAAACCAAGGGTCAGGCAGCACCAGCCGCTCTTCCGCCAGAAACTCGGCCGAGATCCGAGGACACTCCGGCGCGCTCACGCGCGTCACCGTCCAGCGCTTCGAATTGTGCTCCGTGTAGAACCAGCCGCGCTTT
Organism: uncultured Bryobacteraceae bacterium; assembly: GCA_964249415.1. Lineage (GTDB taxonomy): Bacteria > Acidobacteriota > Terriglobia > Bryobacterales > Bryobacteraceae > Bog-105. Next base: position 1,332 of record CAXUCT010000141.1, read on the forward strand.
CCAAACGGCGTGCTCATCACCGTCATCCGGCCATTCGTGTTTGCTAAGAACGGCCTGACCGCGTAGAACAGAGCATCGGGAACGCGCGCGGCTTCGTCGACGATGACCCAAGTCGTCCCTTCCAGGCCGCGAACCGTGGCCTCGTTCCCCGGCAAGGCGATCACCACGCCGCCAGCCAGAACGAGGCCCGGATGCTCCCCCCGATACGGAGCACTCTTCAGCTTCGCAAGCGCGGCAAACTCTTCCACGCGCTGCAACAGCATCGTCGACTGACCCAACGAAGGCGCCACAATCACGGTCTTCGTCCCGCGCATGAAAGCAGCCTCATGACAGGCGGCCGCGCCCACCGTTGTGATCTTGCCCCACTTGCGCGTGCAGTTCAGCAAGTCGCGCTGCGCGCGCGATTTCAGCAAACGCCGCTGCAGTGGATCCAGATCAAAGCCGAGCTTATCCTCCACCCAGCGCGATGAATCCAGCGCATGCCGCAGATCAGTGGC
>CAXUCT010000141.1:1838-10681 GCA_964249415.1 uncultured Bryobacteraceae bacterium
CGCCGCCTCCGGGTAGGGCTCGAGAGCTTTCACGATTCTCGGCCGCAGCGCCAACCAGTCGGCGGAAAAAACAACAGCCATGTGCTCGATCCGCTGCCGGTCGACGAGCTCGCCGGCCAGACGGCCAACTAACTCCGTCTGCTTCTCCAAACGCTCCAACGCCCGCAGAGCAATGCCGTGATCGGAGGCCTGGCGCGCTTCCTCGAGCACACCGAACGTGGTTTCGCGCAGAGCGCGGATCTCGCCGATCAGCAAATTTGCATCCACCGCTTGCAGCTCGGCCGAACGCGCGATCGCCGCCGCCAGATGCTCCCCGGCGTGGCGCTCGATCGACGATTTCGAAAGCTCGTAGCGTCCCGCAATGTCCCGGTATGCGATGCCGGCGATGATCTCCCGATCGATCTCCACGCGCTGTGGATGGATGCAAAGGCTGCAGGGACGGCCCATCGCTACAGTTCCCCGATGATGTCGCCCAACGGGCCGCTGCTCAGCAAAGACTTTGCCACCGCCTGCACCGCGATTGAGCCGATGCTCTGCGGCGACGTCACGCCAGAGAGCGGCTGCGGAGCTACCGGTGCCTGGCTCACCGCGTTCACCATCGATACGCCGCGGCCACTGCTGGACACGCTCAGAGTGTCGTCGATCGAACCCGGTAAGCGGAACTCGACCAACGGCGGCGGTGCAGCTTTCCCGCCACCAAACAATCCCTCTATCGCGCCGATGGCGCCGCCGATTCCGAGAAGACCACCTCCCGTGAGATTCGAGAGCAAGCTGCCCCACTCGGAACCACTAGAGGGAGCCGTCTGACCGGCCACCGTCGAAGGGCGCCCGAAGTCAATGCCCTGCGCCACCGTATGAGCAATAAACGAAAGCGGCTTTATGTCGGAAGCACGCGGCGGTTTGCCGGAGGAGGCGCTTGTCGACGCCGACGCCGACTTCGAGGCGCCGAACAGCGCGCCCGGCTTCAGCGCCGGCTTCGAGACCGTCCCCGGAAACAGATTCTTTTTCGCCATAACCCGCCAGCTTCCATGCGAGGAAGAAGCGGACGAGCTCGCCGCGGTAGAACGCGCTATAGGCGATTGAGTTTAACCGCGAAGATGTTCTGTGACCGGGACAGCGTCCCGGTTCGAGCAGGCGACGTTTAAAGCGCAGCAGCAAGCTAAAAATAGATCCATGCACTCATGCCCAACCTGCAACCAAGCCTGCTACTGCTGCGGGGACATCGACGACATCGATACAGGCGACGAAGAAGCTGAAGAAGCATGCATCCATTGCAGTGACGACGATCCCAGCGAGCTCGACATAGAAGATTAGCAGGCAGGGGAAAAGTCTTTCCCCTCCCGCTTCGGCCCGGCACACACCGCCGGGCACTGCGCGGCCCCTTTCTGCGGGGACACCCCGCAACGCCCCGCGGAACAGCAAGCCTGCGGCAGCAAGGAACGAAGCCTCTTCACTCACAAGCATGGTGTGCTCCGCGCTAACGCTCTGCAATATAGCCGCAGGCGCAAGGAAGCCGGTCTTCACTGTCCCCCTTCCCCTTTCCAAGCCACGAATAAAGCAACGCCGGCGCCGCCAGATCAAGGGAACGCCCACCCGGATTTCTTTTCAAAATCGGAAAAGAAATCCGCAAGGTCGAGGCCGCTCACTGAGGGCGCCCTTGACAGGCGGGCACGGGTTGCAACGCGCTCTGCTCATGAAAGGGGAAGGGGGGAGAAAGGCAAATGAAAGTCATCATCGCGGGCAGTCGCGCAATCTCAGACCAGGCAATCGTCGCAAAAGCCATCGCTGCTAGCTGCTATCCCATCTCCGAAGTGGTCAGCGGCGCGGCCCGTGGCGTGGATCAGCTCGGCGAACAGTGGGCGCGCGCCAACGGGATCCCAGTGCATCGCATGCCGGCGGACTGGCGGAGCCACGGCAGATCGGCGGGCATGCGCCGCAACGCCGAAATGGCGCAGTATGCCGAAGCGCTGATTGCGGTCTGGGATGGCCGCAGCTCCGGAACCAAACACATGATCGAATGCGCCCACCGCAAAGGGCTGCGGGTCTTCGTCGCGCTTCAGGGAAATCCGGGTCAGAAACATCTTAGTTTCACGTGAAACCCTCATGCCTATTGGGTTTCACGCAAAGTGCCGATAGAAAGAGTATGAGGCGGGATGCGCTAACACCCCGCACTCGAAGGAAAACCACCATGCTGTCACATGGATCATCTCCCCGTAATCAGGGTGCCAAACCGGCCCCTCAACCTCTCACCTGCTCCTGCAATTGCTCGGAAGCCATCGGCGGAATCTCCGAACTCTGCTTTGTCTGCCGCAGCGAATACGAGGCCTGGCTCGCAAACCAAGCCGCTGCCACCCGCGCGGAAACTATCTACGTCAGCGCCGCGCAGTTCTTCGCCGCGCTCGATCTGTTCGAGGACGCCACCACAGCCGCCGTGCTGACAGTGCGCACCGTGATCGCGGAGCGTGCCGCATGAGCGAACGCCAAATCATCAAGCCGGAGGTCGGCGTGCCTGTCATGGTTACGCTCGACTGGGACACGCCACTCCCATCGGATGGTCAATTCGGCCCGCAGTGGCGCTATGTAGTCAACGACGATTCCGCCATCATGTACCTGCCGGAAGCAGCGAAACTCGCCATCGATCGGAGCGGAGCCAAGCAAGGCGATACGCTCTCGCTGACAAAAACGAAGAACGGCAACCGCAACGTCTGGACCGCAGAGCTCGCAAAGTCCGACGCACCCCGAACGCAGCCGGAGACCGGCGCGAGCAAGGCCGCTGCGCGGCCCAGCTCGCCGGCAGCGGAAACCGAAGTCGAACGCGCCCGGCGCCTGCTGGCGGAAGCCGAAGCCAAAGAAGCGGCCGCTCAAAAGCAGCAGGAGGAAAAGCGGGCCACTGAAACGCCCATACAAAGCTATCCCCTCATGGAACAGCTTCTGCCCTTCCTCCGCGGCGCCATCCTCGCGTGCCAAAAAGCGGAAGACGAAGCAAAACAGAACGGCATCGAAATTAAGTTCAGCTCAGCAGACGTGCAGAAGTTCGCCACCACGCTATTCCTCAACGCGAAAGGCGGCCGCTAATGGCGGCCGCCCTCGCGCCGGCCGATGCCGGTTACATCACGCCGGTCGAACGCCACACCGTTACAGGCGGAACGCTCGAAGGGCAAATCGCCTGCCTCATCGAGCTCATTGAAGAGAGCGCATCGGCCGCCACCGACGAAGAACGCGCCGCATACGATGCCATCCTCCGCAACGCCATCATGGGCGCGAAAAGCAAAGTCGATGCCATCAGCGGCGTGCTGGCAGAGCTCGGTGCGCGCGAAGAAGCTTGCGCGCGAGAGATCGCGCGTTTGCAGGCGCGCAAGCAGGCAGCGGCTGGAAACGCCAAGCGCTTGCGTGGCTACATAGTCGCCGTCTGCGCTGGAGCCAACCTCAAGAAGCTCGAAGGCCTCACCTCCGGCTTTTCCATCCGCAACAACGCACCGCAATTGGAGATCTTCGAACAGGAGGCGTTGCCAGCGGAATACATAGACGTCCGCGTCGAGGAGGTGCTGGAACCCGCGCGGGACCGCATCAAAGCAGCGATCACAGCAGGCGCTGATGTACCGGGCGCGCGCTTGGTGCAGACTCAGTCGGCGGTGCGGCGATGAGAGCCGCCATGCGCCAGGCACTCGAGATCATCTGCGTCGCGCTGAACCGGATGGAAGCGCTCGACCACGACGAACGGGATCCCATCGCGCGCAACAAGCTGCAGGGCATCACGCTGCTGCTGATCCGAGCCCGCAGCTATCTCATCTCCGCCGACCGGCAGGAGGTCGACCGATGAGTGATCTCGAAGTGTGGCTCACCACGAAGTGATGCTGGATGAGGCGAGCCACGCTGGAGATGTTCGCAGCAGCCGCGCTCACCGGCATCATCGCCTCAGAAGGAAGCGAACGAAAAACGCCACCAGAAGAAGCGGCGCAACGCGCATACGAAATCGCTCAAGCCATGATGACCGAGCGATCGGGCCGGACCGACCACGGAAACCCACTTCCAGCCTGGAGAGAAGACGAAGAATAAGAACACGGAGCAAGCGAGGCCTTCGGGCTTCGCCCCGCTAGCCTCCGCGACGGCTCCGCGCCATTGGCGCGCCGTTGTCGCATTTGACCGAGAATAGCTATATGTCCACCACCCCAACTCCACCAAACCCGCCCAACATCGATCAACGCCTCGAAGCACTCACCCATTCGGTTGAGCTCATCGCAAAAATGCAGCTACAAACCGAAAAAGAACTGCGCCGCCTCGGCAAGTACATCCGCGGCATCGCCCAGATCAGCCTCGATCACGAAGCCCGCATCCGCAGCATGGAAGGGCGAAATGACGAAGATGACGACGAATAGCAGCCCTCCGCTGCTATCGTGGCCGCATGGCCACCAAGAAAGCTCCGCCCACACCACCCACCAAAGCGCAGCACCGGCACGCCCAAAAGGTCACGCATCGCCACACGGACGGCACGTTCAAAGAGCCGCCAACAACGATCGCCAAAGCGGACCAGCCACCGAAGACTGATCGCAAAACCCCCAAGCGCAAAGACTGATCGACTCGGATTTTCCCTACGGACTGCAATCGGTCAGAGCAACGCTCCGCGTCGGTGCGGACCGCGCCGCGAAACCCCTCGGAGCGGCCGGGCATCGTCACATCGTGTAGGCAAGGCATTCGGAAGAGCCACGCTCCAAGGCAAGGCAGGCGCCGCGAACTGATCGGCGCCGGCCGTCATCGTTCGAATCGTTGGCCGCCTCCGCCAGCTCCGGCGGCTAGCCGCAGGTGCGTGGAATGCGAAGCTAAGATCGGCTCCGTTTTTGGATTTTAATCAGGAGCTGCCGGCGGCTCGACGCGGTGGACATACGCGGCCGGGCCGCTGAGCGAACCTCAGAGAACTCCAGCCAGCGGATTGCGACGAAAGGCCCGAGCAGAGCGAACGTAACGCCGCATTGTGTCGAGAGACTTATGACCAGTGCGCTGCATGATCAAGGTCTCAGAAGCACCGTGCTCGATAGCGGCCGTCACCATTCCAGCGCGCAACGAATGAGAACCATAAGATCCAGGATCAATGCGCACTCGCGAGAGAACCAGCTTCAGGCGCTCGGTTAACGCATCTCCAATCAAGCCATGCTGCACAATAGAACCCTGCGCAGTCACACGGCAAAACAGCGATCCACGCCACTCGCCTCGAACACGCATCCACGCGCGAAGCGCAGCAACAGGACAGGTTACAGGAAAGTCGCCATAGTCGATACCAACGATTCTTCCATCGCTTCCATCCTGATCAGTTTTAGAAGCACCCAACGTAAGAATGAAACCCTTGCGAGTGAACTGAACATCATCCAGTAAAAGACTCGTGACTTCACCACACCTCCAGCCCGCAGCAAACTGGAGCAAAATCATCGCGCGATCGCGCGTGGAAATGACCCTGCCATCTGACAGCGCAGAACAGACGCGACGAAGCTGGCCAGGGGTGAGGGCATCCTTACCACCCGGCCGCTCACGCAGATCACGCGCAGCATTCCGAACAAGAAGCCGAACGTCAGGAGAAACCGGCGATGCAATCTGAACGTCAGAATGGCGCATCCGGATTGCACTCAGCATCAGCCGGACAGTCTTTAGCCGGTAGCGGGAGTGCGCTCATAAAGGCACCAAGTTAAAAAGTCAGAAACGGTGGAACTCTCCGCAGGAAGCGGCGCACATCTAACACCATCGCACCAACTGGAAAACACCTTCCAAGCCTGGTTATAAGCCTTAGAAGTATTGGCCGCCTTACTTGCGTTCATCAGCTTCTCCTGGGTCTCTTGTAGACGGTCCCAGTAGTCAGGGGCAAAGTCAAAAAGAACAGCTTGAAAAGTGGACATGGAGGCCACTCTAAGCCGTATAATGCGTGTTTGTAAAGGCCAGGAGGTAACGATTTTCGCCACTGACAAGCTCTGATTGTAAAGCGTTAAGCCTCTTCGTCTTCCACTTCGTCCTCGTCTTCCTCTTCCTCATCTAAATCGTCTTCATCCTCGTCGTCCAAGGCTTCTCCATCACCCTCTTCACCGAGTTCATCGAGATCGTCATCATCTGCATCCTCGTCATCCAGATCTTCGTCGTCGAGGTCTTCGTCAACATCCTCATCGTCAGCCGCAAAAACAGGCCGACCGTAACTGCTGAGATAAGCTGCATTCTTTGACACGTCTTCTTCCAAATTCGAAAACATCATAGTCTCTCCCCTGAAACAGTACTGTAAATAGCGGCGGGCATAGGCTCGCGATCAACGGATAGGATGCCCAGCCAGAGTGTAATTATTCTAATTTGTAGCTGCGCTGTGAATAAGCACTTCTACCAGCAACAAACAGAAATTAAACCACATGTGCAATGGATGAAGATTGAAATGCCAACGAGGGACGACAAGCCACTGCTCTGGTTGAGCAAGTATTTGGCGTTGGGACTGACTCTGCCGTCATCGGCATTTGGGGGGTACTTGGTGGGAGCGTTCGCCGACCATTACCTTCACATGCCGTTTCTGCGAGCTCTGGGCGTCTTGCTGGGAATAGGTGCAGGGTTGCTGAAGATCGTACAGGAACTGTCGCGTGACAGCAAGAAAAACAGTTCTTCTAAATGACAACTCCCGTTGAGAAGAGGCGCGCATGACAGATGAGCTCATCCGTTCGATCCGGCGTCTGTATTGGGCCATGGGTTGTTTTGCTCTGATCGGCTGCCTTTGGTATTTAGGACATGGAGGTGCGACGCCTGCCGTTGCGTTTCTGCTCGGCGTAATCGGTTCTTTCGGCAACTTATGGCTGTTCCGTTGGCTGAGCGGCGCCATCGCGCCCGGCCAGGGGTCGCGCAGGCCGTGGCAAGCGGGCGCTTTCGTACTGCGCTATTTGGTCCTGTTTGCGGCCGGCTATGTTATAGTCGAGGGCTTGGACGTGAGCCCTTTACCGGTGGTTTTGGGCTTATTCGCCAGCACGGCAGCTGTGCTGGTTTCGGCAGCAATTGACATCTTTCAAGGTCTTTTCGGAGAAGGACGCGCGCCATAACAATGCACTAAATCTCGATCTGGCGGCTCCGGCGGATTCGATTCTCAATGCCATAGGTATACAGCACGATGCGGCTTATCCTTGGAGCGACTGGATGGTTTGTGAGGTAGTTGTTGTACTCTTCATGCTGGTCTTCTTCGGCATCGCTCGCCGGAGTTTCTCAGTCGACAACCCGGGGAAAGTGCAGCATACGTTTGAAGTTGTTTATGAGTTCGTCCGGGCACAGGGCGAGGAATTGGTGGGACACGGCAGCGAGAAATACCTTCCGTTCTTCGGCACGATTTTTCTATTCATACTGCTTATGAATCTGATGGGGCTGATTCCGGGTTTTGATTCGCCCACCATGTACCCCATGGTGCCGCTGGGATTGGCGGTGGTGGTGTTTTTTTTCTATCACGCGGCCGGTATCAAAGCCAACGGGCTTGGTTATATCAAGCAGTTCATGGGACCGATGCTATGGCTCGCACCGCTTATGCTGGTGATCGAACTGATCAGCCACTTGTTCAGGCCGCTCTCGTTGACAGTTCGTTTATTCGCGAACATGTTCGCCGGAGAGCAGGTATTTCTCACGTTTGTCACGCTGACGAAATTCATTATTCCAGTGGTCTTTATAGGCTTGCACCTCTTCGTTGGCGTTCTGCAGGCGTACATATTTATGTTGCTGGCGATGGTCTACGTAGGCGCGGCTATAGCGCACGAGCATTAAGGCATTATCCACGTTTTCAGCGTGAGCGCCCGGCGTCCCAACGCACGGTGTCGAACCACCTCCTGAAAGCAAATCATAGGAGAAACAAATGAAAAACAGACTAACCATGCTTGCCATCAGCCTGATGGCGCTCGCAAGCCCGATGCTGGCGCAAGGAACAGCAGACAATGGGGGCAACTCAGCGGGGGCGTATCGCTTTGCGGCCGCGTACCTCGCCTTGGGAATCGCTGCCGGTCTTTGCGGCCTTGGCCAGGGAAGAGCAACCGCCTCGGCAGCGGAGGCGATGGCTCGAAATCCAGGGTCGATCGCTGCCATCCGTGTCGCACTTATTCTAGGATTGGTGTTTATTGAATCACTGACGCTGTACACGGTCGTGATCACGTTCCTAGCGAAGCCGTAGCTGTTCAGATTTTCGGAGAGAAGAGCCTGTCAGCGATGCGCGTTGACAGGCTTTTCATTTCAGTTATTCCAGCCCCATGAAGCTTCAAGGTATCTTTCCGGCCCTTGCGACGTGCTTCGACGCAGAAGGCAATCTCTACAAAACAAAGATCTTCAAAAATATTGAAAAGCTGAACCAGATTGCGCTTAGCGGGTACCTGGTCTGCGGCTCGACGGGTGAGACGCCGTTGCTGGCTATCGAGGAACGTATTCAGCTGATGGAGTGGGTCCGGGAAGCAAGCGGCGAGGGCAAAATCCTTATTGCGGGCGTAGGGGCGGAAAGCGTGCGCGAGACCGTTCGCTTGGCAAACCGCGCCGCGGAAGCCGGCTTTCATGCGGCGCTGGTGCTGACTCCGTTCTACTACCGGACTCAGATGCAGCGGCCTGATACGCAGGCGCTTTTCTTCCGGGCGGTGGCGGATCAATCGAAGTTGCCGGTGCTGCTGTACAACATCCCACAGGTGACCGGCTATCCTCTGCCGGCGGAGACGGTAGCTGCCTTATCGCATCACCCCAACATTATGGGTATGAAGGATAGCTCCGGGAATCTGGAGAGGCTCCAGGAGACGCTGCGGGCGGTGAAGCCCGGTTTTCAGATACTCTCCGGGTCGGGTGGGAATTTTTGGGATGCGCTGCAGATGGGCTCGAGC
>CAXUCT010000142.1:0-3088 GCA_964249415.1 uncultured Bryobacteraceae bacterium
AAGGTGTTCTCCCGGAATCATGAGACTCATTCCGGTGTCAGGAACCCACGTTCACAATTTTTCCGATCCAGTTTGGTTCGTCTGTCGCTGCACGAAGCAGGCAGTCGGCGCAATCGTCAAAGGAAAGCGGAACGAGTACCGCAACTCGTGCTGATGGACCTGCCGTATAGCGTCCCTTGGCCGGCTTGTCTGATAATACGACCGGGCGAACGATGACCCATTCCCTGTCTATTTTCTGCGTCATCCGCTCGGCGGCCGCCTTGTCCATAATTGCAGCAGTGAATATCCGGCCCGATACGCGGACGACAAAGCGGTTGGGACAGGAGAGCTCGCGTCCATCGCTCAAGCCGATACCACTTTGCATTATGAATCGTCGGACTTTCGCACGTTTGCATTCGGTAAGAATGCTGGCGACACCGGCTGACATGAGCGTTCCTGGCGAGAGGTTCCTTTTTGGCCCGATGCAGCTAATGACGGCCTCCACGCCGTCAAGAGCACCTGTCAGGCCCCCTGGGGAAAGGACATCTCCTCGGACGAAGCGCAGCCGGTCGACAGATGACAGTCGCTCTGGATGGCGAGCAACGGCGGTAACGAAGTGTCCTTGTGCAAGTGCATGCTTTACCACTCTGCGTCCCGTCGCACCCGTCGCTCCAACAACCGCTATTTTCATATCTCCCTCCCATTGGCGCCCATCACGATGATTCGGATCGTGAGCGCCATCCGTTGCTTGTATTCAGACAGGTTTCCGGTCGTAGACTTGACGCGAGCCGAAGTGTCGAGAAGATGCATCGCCGGCCACCACCAACTCCGCAATGTTGATCTGGGACGAAACGGCGAGCGAATCTCCGCAAAAAACCTCGAATACGCCCATCGGCGTTTGCTCCACAGTGCCGTTCTGATTGCCGGCAAGACGTCTGATCGAAACCACCATCTGCTCTGTCAGATATTCCAAGGCCGCACGAAATAACCGCTCCTTGTGGCGGAACTGAAGATAGAGCGTCTGCCGAGATACTTTCGCTGCGGCCGCGACGTCCTCCATCGAGGTCTTCCGGTATCCGAACTGGAAGAAAACCTTCATGGCCGCCACCAAAATCGCCGCCTGTCGTGGCGGCCACGCTGCCTCGCTCGCCTCATGCATGGGCTGCCTCTAGCAAACACGGCTGGCAAGGGAAGAGACACTCCCGACAACGCTTCGCTGACATGCTGAAGCGTACTTCGTCCAGAGTCCACAGTGTCGTCGGCCGTCAGTTTGCGGATTTTTTTATGCTTCTTCTGCTGTGCCGGATCGGCGGGGATCAACACAGGCCGGAGTTTGCGCAACCGGAACTCTAACTGGCGGAACAGACGCTGGCATTGGCGCACGCCCAGTTGGATGCCATAGGTTTTCTCAATCCAAGCCCGACAGGGTCTTGCCGTCCCAAAGGTTGACCCGCATCCCCGCGTCACTGGGCTTCTCCCGCAATACCCGTTTGATTTCCTTGAGGTGCTTCTCATCCAGCCGACGGGGCCGCCCGGAACGATCGCCTTCTATCAACCCAGCCGGCCCCTTTTGATTGAAATGGTGCACCCAATATTCGACGGACCGAGGTGCGTCACCCAGCAGCTTCGCCACCTCCGGACAAGTCATGCCTTGTGCAACCAACAAGACGCCGTGCAAGCGGTGATCGTAGCGGGACTCTTCGGAACGCTAGATCTCTTGTTGCAGGCTCAGCACGGATGTAGCATCGGAAATCCGCAGTGGTGGTTTCATGATCCAGGAGAACACCTTTCTCTCCAATGCGCAATTACTTATGACGCTGTATTTAAATACCCGCAGCGCCGTCCAGGCTGCGCCACAAATACCAACTCGCAACCGAACAGTACGGGTGCCACTTCTCTGCCAGCTTAGCCAGTTCGGCGGCATTGGGAAGCTCCATGAGTCCGTAAGCCTTCCGAACCGCATTGCGGATGCCCAGATCGGCAAGCGGCATCACGTTCTGCCGCTCGAGAGCGAAGATCAAAAACATCTGCACAGTCCAGACGCCCACGCCGTGCACTTGCGATAGAGCAGCGATGATGGCTTCGTCTTCGAGCGTGCCCAAAGACTTGAACTTGATCTCGCGTCGCGCCACCCTTTCGGCCAAATCGGTAAGCGATGCGATCTTTTGTCTGGATAGGCCGCACTCACGCAGCTCTCCCGGGGTAAGCTTCAGGAACCCATTGGCTGTAAATCTACGGCCCGCTGCTTTTCGCAGGCGTCCGAAGATGGTCCCGGCGGCCTTTCCGTTCAGCTGCTGGAACGTGATGGAACGGGCTAACGTCTCGAATGTCGGCGCGCGCGTGACGAGCTCGCAGGGTCCCACGCGTTCGATGATCTCCGCCATTACGGGGTCCACTGTTTGCAGATGTAGCACTGCAGCTTCGATCGGTTGTACGGGTAGCCTCATCGAAGAATCCCTCGCCATCCTGCCTGATGCTTCTAGACGATAATCATAACGAGATGAGTAGTTTTCCTCGCGTCTTTCTGTGCGTCGCTTTAGCACTCCTTATTACTGTCGGAGCATTGAGCTGGCAAATGGCCCTCTCTCAGGAGCCCATGCCGCCCGCCCCCACGCAAGAGGGGGCGGTGGGCCAGGACTCGACTATCCGCATCAACGTAGAACTAGTCAACATTCTGTTTGCCGTGCGCGCCAAAAAAGGTGGTCAGCTTATTACAAATCTGGAGAAGAGCAACTTTAAAATCTACGAAGACGGAAAGCAGCAGACTATCCAGCGCTTCTCGCGCGAGACGGATCTGCCTCTCACGCTAGGGCTGCTGATCGACATCAGTGCTAGCCAAGAGCGCTTGATTGACATTGAGCGGCAAGCCGCTTCTGCATTTTTCTCCACTGTAATCCGCAAGAAAGACGAAGCGTTTCTGATCTCCTTCGGCAAGAGCACGGATCTGCTACAGGACTACACCAGCTCGCCCCGGCAGCTCTCGGCTGCGCTTGAAGATCTCCGAGGCGACGGACAGACTGTGATGAGCGGTGGACCCATCCCCAATACCGGGCCTGTTCCCACCATCGGATCGCCGAAGGGGACACTGCTTTATGACGCGGTGTATTTG
>CAXUCT010000142.1:3098-10607 GCA_964249415.1 uncultured Bryobacteraceae bacterium
ATTTGGCATCAAACGAGAAGCTGAAATCTGAGGTGGGCAGAAAGGCGCTGATCCTCATCACCGACGGCGAAGATGAAGGCAGCACTTACAACCGGAAGACCGCAATCGAGGCCGCCCAAAAATCGGACGCCATCATCTACAGCATTTACTATGTGGACCGTGGTTTCTACGCATCCGGTGGCTTCATGATAGGTGGAGGCGGCGAGGGAGACCTGCGGAAGATGTCAGAGGAGACCGGGGGGCACGTCTTCACGGTCAGCTCCAAGCATCCGCTGAATCAGATCTTTCAGGAGATTCAGGACGAACTCCGGAACCAGTACTCGATCGGCTACGAATCCGTTAACTCCCGGCGCGATGGAACATTCCGCAAGCTTGAAATCAAAACTGACAATTCGGATTACCGGGTGCAAGCCCGCAACGGCTATTACGCTACGCCGGTTGATTCGCAGTAGTTCGGGGCAAAAGCCGGGAGACGCAAAGACACATTGAAAGCGACAACTATTTATCTAAGCGACTACCCTTTGCTATAACTGGGCTGCAACAATCGTGAGTACGTTAACAAAGTCCTTCTCGAGCATGGACTTTGCTGCACGTCGAAGGCCTTCGATTTCCTTCCTTTTGTCTTGGGAGCGGATTTTCGTGTTCTTCAGAAGTAGTGCTGCCAAGCTTGAAAACTCTTGTGAACACTCGCCCTCAGCTTCGCAACGTAATATTTCTTCTTGGTAAGCGACTGCTGCAGTTTCGATTGTAGTAGTTATCCGGGGTCCAAGCGTCTTCGACAGTTGAAAATTATAGGGAAGCCGAGCACCTTCCGCTATTCAGCGGCAACCACGTCGTCTGGTTCACTAGGAAGGGCAGGAACCTGTGTTGTGCTGCCCTGGACATAGACGTCTTGAACACGGGTGCAAGTTTGCTTGTTAATACAAAAGCCGCGACTTGGGTCCCTGGCTGTACGCCGCTTGTGTTCCCCCGCGCCGCGATTACAAGCCGAGGCCAAGGAGGATCCGTCAATAAAGCTGGGAAAAGATAAGACCACCCGTCTGCGACCGAAACTGAACAGTCCCGCGCGGTGAGACCTTTGAAGTACCAAGAAACCGCAGGTTGTCTAGCTTTCGCGCTATTTGAAAATGTGTAATGGTATTCCCACATGGCCGTGCCTGCGTGATAATCCACGTCAACCTTGATCTCTGGATTGATGTGTCTATTAAGTTCGATTGAAATGAGATCATGATCTTCCAGATTAAACAAGACGTAAGCGTTCCCAGTCGAAGGATCCAAAAATACTCTATGTCCCCGTTGCCCTACGGGAATTGAGTGATCGGCATTAAGAAATGGGCACAGGCGGTCCGCCGCCCGCCTGCGCTAATGCAACACCCGGTTGGACGACAAACTGCCAATCCAGGAAAGACAAGATTATTAAGCTTCTTTTCAGCGTCCTCAATTGCCCTCGAAACTCGCTGGGAGGGCTCCAACGATTACCCGTTCAAGATCCGTTGCATGTAACTTACTACTAAGCTCCTGAGTAAGTGGAGAACTCGCTAACAAATAGTGATGCTTCGTGAGAATCAACGTTTCTCTACTGCCGGAAGATGTTTAGACTTCGTTTCTTTGCTACATTCCGTTGGAACGCTTCGATCGTGGAACTCGCGGTTACCGACATTTCGCTCATTGATTTCGATGCCGTCAAGTTCCCAAAAACAGAAGTGAAAGATTGCCGATACAAAGCTAGGCTTTCCTCATACTGCGGAGGGTCGGACATCTTGTACGTCCGCGGACCTGCTGCGACGCTGCTCGTTGATTGATCTACATTTCCTCCAGCCAAGGCTGTCTGTGAATTAAAACTGTCAACCATTTGGCGTTGCGCATCGAGATAAGCCTGGGCTTGCCCGGTCGCATTTGTTGCGTCCGTGCCCACAGCACTTCCATCTTCAAAAACAATAGTTTCTACTGAGGTCTCTACTCTTGCTTTCGAGGTAAAGGCATCGAGAGTCTGTTGGATTTGACGTGAAAGAGCCGGTCCGGTCGGGCCTGCATTTGCTACGCCTAAGCGGAAAATCGGAGAGACTAGCCTGCTCGCTCCAGGAGCTATCGCGTCGCCATCTCGCAAAGTGGAAAGATTCCACCAGGTACGATCCTGCGTTGTGACGTTTCCGGCCGAGTCCGTGAGGGTCCAGCGCGTGGAGTACACAATAACGAATTTGTCACTTGTGTTTCTCAACACATACGAGAAAGGGAGCACCGGTTGGATACTAGGCAGAACCTCGTGGTCAACGAGCGACGTCACTGCGGTTAGGAATTTCAACGTGTTTGGTTGGATGATTTCGACGCCCGGCAGAGAAGCCGTGTGATGCACGTATTGGAGATCAGCATTCATGAGTGATGGCAGGAATCCAATAACAACGTGGATGCAGTCGTTTCTTACGCTACGCCGGTCGATGCGCAGTAGCGTGTTCGCGAGCCAGTAAGTAATCGCCAACAGCCTGGCGTAACGGCGGCATAGGAAGAACGCCTGCCGCGTTCAGTTTTGCATTCGAGAGCGCAGAGAATTTTGGCCGGCGCGCGGCTGTCCGGTACTCTCTTTCGTCCGTCGGTTGGAGAGACGGCGACAAGCCGGCCAGCTCAAAGATCAACTTGGCGTAGTCATACCACGAAATGGCTTCTCCGCCGCCCATGTGGAAAAGACCCGGGATTCCTTTCTCAACAAGATCGGCGGTGCGCTCCGCCATGGCCGGAGCATACGTAGGAGAAGCCACGTGGTCTTGCACCACGCGAATAGGGCTGCCGCTCTTGGCCAAGCGCAGCATCAACTCCACGAAATTTCCGCGTGGCGTAAACATGCCGGCGGGACCGAAAACTCCCGAGGTGCGGAGAATCAGCGGACGATCTAAATAGGCGTGCGCATAGAGTTCACCAGCCAGCTTAGAGACTCCGTAGGCTCCCAACGGGTGTGGCGAATCAGTTTCGACATACGATGTACCCTTGGTGCCGTCGAACACGTAATCGGTGGAGTAATGAACCAGGAGCGCATCGATTTGCCGGCACGCCATCGCCAAATTGCGTACCGCTAGAGCATTTACCTGGTAAGCGGCCAACGGCTCCTTTTCCGCTATATCCACTTGGTTGTAAGCTGCAGCGTTGATTACAACCTGAGGATCAGCTTGGCCGATCGCTTCTTCCACCCCACTGCCACTGACAATGTCGAGGGATTGCCGGTCAAAGCGCTGAACGGTCCAACCGCGACGCTCAAATTCGCGACCTAATTCGAAGCCCAGTTGACCGCCACCGCCGAAGATGATCGCCTTTCGCTGCATTCCTTTGCAGCATAGCGAACTGCCGTCCGCGGGCTGTGTGACAAGCTGGGCGCTTCAAGTCAGGCTAAAGCTAGTTCACGACGCCGACTTGGCGTGCGCCAAAGGGCTGAGGCACGCCCTCACTCAGTAGGCGGGAGCGAAGCGCCATTAGGCTTTGGAGTCCATTCAGGACCTGTTAGACTGTGATTTCGATACTCCAAGTGCTCTCCGAACCTAAGCACTTCACCACCTCGCCAAGAATAACCGTGTCGTCGTATTCCACACTGATGACCGTAAACGAAGGAACGCTTTCACCGGCTTGGAGCGTAAGCCGTTTTCCATGCATTCCTTGGAACAGGCACGGAATGCTGCGCTTAGCTCCGTTCTCACCAGACGGCACTTGAATGACCGCTGAGCGGGGTTGATCAGGGAAACAGTTGGTCACGCCAGACTAATCGGCAGAACCAAGCAGAACGTGAGGGGAATTAAAACCGCGACTCGACGAAGAACCAAAGTGACGCCCCGATTGCTATCGGGAGCAACAGCTCAATCCACGTCCGGAACGAACCCACCAAGCGCTCTTTTTTCTTCTCCGAAACCACTTCCGTCACCTGGCGGGACCGGATGGTGTCCGCTAGACGGCATTGTACGTGGGTCGGCTGTCCCTGCAGTGCGCGGACCAGCTCTTCCCGCCCGCGCTTATCGGCAATCAGTATGGTGCCCGAGTTCGCGCCACCCGTTGAATCATGCAGCGTACGTCTTAGGTCTGCGGGTACGTCTTCCACCGAACGGAATACGCGGGTTTCTTCCGCGCCCGCAGCGATGAAGATGGTAGAACTCCTTGCTGTCATGACCGCCATACGTTCCTTCCTCCTAAGAGCCCAGAGCCCGAAGGCGCTGACGAGGAGCCATTCCAATGGCGTGCCCCGCGTTATCCAAAGTCACTTGAATAAATCCCAGGGCAGCCTTCGAAAGGCTCTTGTCCCGTCGATAGATCAGACCCACGCGCCGGATCATGGCTTCCGGGCCTAACGCAACGGAGGCGAGCTTGTTCTCCGCCACTTCCTCCACGCAGTGCGACGCTGCCAGGAAGGAGACGCCCAGATTCGCCATGACAAACCGCTTGATCATTTCTGTCGAGTCCAACTCCATGGAGACGTTCAGTTCCTCGTAGATCGAATCGAGCCAAGTGTTCAGCCGGGCCCGGGTCGTGCCGGTTTTTGGAAGCAGCACCTGCTCTCCTAATAAATCCCGGGGTACGATCCGGTCATAGGATGCAAGCCGGTGTCCACCTGGAACAAGCAATTTAATCTCATCCGAGTAGATTTTCACAACCTGGAGCTTTTTCTCCTGAACCGGCAGCTGCGTGATGCCGAAATCAGCTAGATTGTCGAGCACAGCCTGCACGACGCGAGTACCGTAGGAGCGGTCCACCAGCAGCTGCACGTTCGGAAATTGCTTTTTGAATTCGGCGAAAACCCCCGGCAGGACATAAATGCATGTCGCTTCGTTGGCGGCAATGAGGAGCTCGCCGCGCGGCACCTTTTCGAGCTCGTTGATAGCGTCCTGCGCCCGCCGGCGAAGAGCCAGAATCTGTTCTGCGTGCTCGGCGAAAATGCGTCCCGCCACAGTCAAAGAGATTTTGGTCCCCAACCGCTCAAACAAAGTGGTGTTGAGTTCCTGCTCAAGCTGACGCACTTGGGCGCTGATCGCGGGCTGAGTGCGATAACAGGTCTGCGCGGCTTTAGAAAAGCTTTTAAGCCGGACAATCTCAAGAAAAGTATGGAGCTGATCGAGGTCCATGGCCGTATGCCGACACATGCGCACTTCGGTCGTGGAAGCCCGCGTACATCGGATTGTAGCAGGGGATTCTACGCGCCTGAAATCGCAGCAGGGCGCTAGTTCACCTTCTTTAGCTTCTTTGCTCCGGCCGGTAACTCGAATGTGTTCGGCGGCGCAACCTGCCCGGCCTCCACAGTATTGGCGAACAACTGGTAGCTTTTGTAACCATTCCGCTGGCGTTCAATCGTAAAAGGCCACATGATTCCGCCCCCGATGTCCCGGTACTTGCCATAATCGGCCATCTCGTCATTGCGATACTTCGTCTCCGGATCCATCCAAGTAAACGTTTGCCGGATAGGCAGCTTAGTGTTGTGGTCGAAGTACACGCGCACAGTTCGATCTGCGGCATCGGTTATATCCACCACCTCTACGTGGGTGCTTAAATATGCGTCGCTTCCCACATAGTCGAACTGCATGCCACTCTCCTTAGAGCGCACCTTCAGGATGTACAGCACGTCATTCTCGGTGCTGCGCGCATAGCGGTCCCAGCGTTCGTCATCAATCGGGCGGGCGCCGCGGAACGTAATGTCCCAGCCTTGGTCGGGAAGGAAGAGATACGAATAGTCGTGTTTCTTTCCGAGCACCTCCCGCTCGCGAAGGGCGAGTCCCTTCGGGGGCCGCTCCGGCAGGTACTCGGTATAGATCTTGGCGATATCAAGACCGCTGAGCTCGTCGTGAAAAAAAGAGTACACGCGCCCGCTGGCGAGGCGGTAGCGCATATTCAGGAAGCGATCGCCTCCCAATGCGGCAATCGCCTGGCCGACAATATCCTTACCCCGGTTGGGCGCTGACTGCGGCCTTGCGGTTCCAGTGAGGGAAAGAAAGAAGACCAGGACTACGGAGATGCGCCTCACGCGCAAGCTATCGATTGCACCCATAAACTCTCCTCATCGCCTGAACTGCTTTCTGGCGCATGTCTTTCCGGTGCATGGATTGAACCGCTGCGGTCTCGAAGTGATCCACCTCGCCGGCCGTTCAGCATGGCTTGAATTTCGGCAACCACGGCCAGGGCAACTTGTTCCGGCCCATCTGCGCCGATATCCAGCCCCATGGGGCTGTGCAGCACGGAAAGCAGATGCGAGGCATCGATTCCGGCATCGTCCAAAAGCTGAGAGGTGCGCTTGCGCGGTCCCAGGATGCCCAGATATCGCAACGGCCGGGAAGCGAACTCGCGCAAGCTTTCCAAATCTTGACTGTAGCTGTGGCTCATCAGAACCGCCGCTGTCCAGGCGTCTATCTCGACGCCGGACTGGCCGGCAGACCGCACGAACACTTCGTCAGCCGACGGGAACTTGTCACGACGCGCGTAATGGGCCCGGCCATCGAACACCCACACCTGCCATCCGAGATACTTTGCCACGGTTGTGAGCGGGATGGCGTCGTCACCAGCCCCAAAAACCAGCAGGCGCACGGGAGGATGAATGACTTCGAGGAAAACCTCCGCCCCCGCTACGTGCACGCTGCGCGGCTTGCCCTCCGCCAGCGCAGCTCTCGCCTCAAGTTCAAGAGCCGACGCAAGAGCGCCGTCTGCCAGATTGTGCCCCGCCTCTCCGGTCGTATCAATTACCAGGCGCTGCCCGACGGTGTTCGACGGGCCAAGCAAGTGTGCGATTGTAGCGGGCCGACGCTGTGCGCGTACACTCTCGATCAACTCCAAAGCAGGGGTCGTCCCGGATTCAAGGCGCTCAAGCAGCACGTGAATGACGCCGTTGCAGCCCAGGCCGAAGCCCGTGGCGATCTCCCCATCGGGAGTGGTGTCATAACGGCGAATCACTGGCCCAGTTTCGGTCAGCCACCAGGCTTTCTTAACCAGATCATCTTCCAAACAGCCGCCGCTGATAGAGCCGGCACGCCTTCCTCCGGACGTCAGCAGCAAGCTTTTTTTTTTTATTGTTTAGGAGTAGACAGTTTTCTTCACCACTGTGGCCAAGACGCCCGATTCGCCGGCGAGTTCAGCCGCTGCCCAGATGTCCAGAATCTGCTCCAGCTCTTTCAATGCTGCCTCGCTACCAGCTTAGCGGGTGTGGTGGCAACTGGAAACTTGGACAGGGCACACGGGTTTAGCTCAGGCCAACTACCAGCTCCTAGTAAATGTGCTCATAAAATAAACAAAATAGAATAAGTATTTTATTTTGCTGTATACCTAGCCGAGCAGTGTGCCGTCTAGACACCGGGAAGTCTAGATTAACGAACCAGAGTCTACTTATTCTAAGACTTCCTAGTACTCAGTGAGGATATTCAATGAAATTACGACTTGCTACCGCCTTGGCATCTGCCATGATGCTAGGCACTAGTCTGTTTGGCCAAGGCTGGGGAGCAGCACCAATCCCTCCCAGCCCGGCTCAACTCGTCGCCCGATTAACGATACTGCTGTCCC
>CAXUCT010000143.1:0-254 GCA_964249415.1 uncultured Bryobacteraceae bacterium
GTGCGCCGCGCACCGCCACCATTCCGCCCAGCCTGCCACCGGCTATCGGCTCGTTAAGCGCGGCAGTGCCGGGCGGCTCAGACCTTTACCGTATTCAGAAAGACGGTTTCGCCGAACGTATCTGGACAGCCAGCTCTCATCTGGTTTACGCCATTGCCTTCGACGCGTCCGGCAGACCTTTGCTTGGCACCGGCAACAAGGGCGTCATTTACCGCGTCGATTCCAACCAGCTCTCCACCGAGCTTCTCAACGCC
>CAXUCT010000143.1:264-860 GCA_964249415.1 uncultured Bryobacteraceae bacterium
GGCCAGAATGGCGTAGTTTATGCAACTACCGGCAACGTCGGCAATCTCTACTCCATTGCTCCCCAAGTGGAATCCACCGGCACTCTCCAAAGTGAGGTGCTCGATGCGAAGGACTTTGCCTATTGGGGCAAAGTGCACGTAACCTCTACCCCGCACGGCGGCGCTGTCGCTGTTGCCACTCGCAGCGGAAATCTCGACAACCCGGAAAACAATTGGAGTCCCTGGACCGAAGTCGCCGCGCTCACAAAGTTGGGCAGCCAGATTCAATCCCCGCCCGCTCGTTTTCTCCAATACCGCCTTACTCTGTCGGCCGCTCACGGCGAATCGCCCGATCTCAGCGCCATCGACATTGCTTATCTCCCCAAGAACACCGCGCCCCAAGTGGGTCCAATTGAAATTGCGCCGTTCAACTACCGCGAACCGCCCAGCAACTCACCGCTGGAGCGTTCTGTTACTGCCTCCGGCTCGCCCAATACGCTCACCTTGGCTGCCGTCGGGCAACGGCGCCCGGCTCCATCTTTGGCCGCGCTTGAAGCTTCTGGCAGCGCCACGCTGCAGTACATCAAGGGGTTCGTCACCGCCCGCTGGAATGCAAC
>CAXUCT010000143.1:870-10552 GCA_964249415.1 uncultured Bryobacteraceae bacterium
CCGATCCCAACGGGGATTCACTTATTTACAAAGTAGAAATCCGCGGCAAGAACAACACGCTTTGGCGCACCCTCAAAGACAAACTGCAGGACCGCTATTACGCTTTCGACACCACGGCCTTCCCTGATGGCGAGTACGTTCTGCGCATCACCGCCAACGACTCACCCGGCAACACTCCAGCCAATACGCTCGCGTCTTTGCTTGAAAGCGATCCCTTCACGGTCGACAACACGCCTCCCGAGATCGTAGACGCCACCTCCCACAACGACGGCTCGCACCGCGTCTTTATGTTCACAGCTAGAGACGCTCTCACCTGGATTGACAAAGCGGAGTACTCCCTTAACGGCGGGGATTGGATCCTGCTAACGCCTACCAACAAGGTCACAGATTCTCAAACACTCAGCTACATGCTTACCGTTGACGAGCCTCAACTGGTGACTGTGCGCGTTTTCGATGAAGATGACAACGTAGTCGTAAAGCAGCTTGCCCCCTAGTAGCTGGGGTCACGAAGGCTGAATTGACCGTTCATCCTCTTGCGATTCTTCCAACCGGCCTTCGGAGTCCTCAATGTAAGCCTCACCTTCCTCCCCTTCGCCGCGGCTCAAGGCAACCAGTGCGTCATCCACCTTAGCGTGCAGCGGATGCACCTCCGGTTCTCCCGCCGTCTCCTGCTCTCTCCACAGCCGCAATGCCTCCATCACAATCACGCTTACCGACGCGTAGCGCCCGCTTTGGACTTGGATCTTTAGGTAATTCTCGAGTTCAGGGGTAAGGTCAATGTTCATCGGGCGCCTTACGTCCACTATAGAGTTGTTGAACGATCGTGGATTAACATGATTAGCACTCAGCCCGCAAGTCCGCGCGTCATCTCCGTCAACGTAGGGCAGCCGCGTGAAATCGCCACCCGCAACGGCACGCTGCTCACCAGCATCTTCAAGTCGCCTGTCGAAAGTCGGGTTGCGGTCCGCCGAAACAACCTTGAAGGCGATCGCCAATCCGACCTGCGGGTCCATGGCGGACCGTACAAAGCCATTTATGCCTACCCATCCGAACATTACCCCTACTGGGCCGCCGAGTTGCCGGATACCGAGCTGCCGTTTGGTGTCTTCGGTGAAAACCTCACCACCGTTGGTTTGGCGGAAGACACCGTTTACATCGGCGACCAATTCCGTATCGGCACGGCCTTGCTACAAGTCACGCAGCCCCGCATGCCGTGCTTCAAGCTCGCCCTGCGCTTCGGCCGAAGCGACATCGTGAAAAGATTCTGGAAGAGCGGCTATGCGGGGATGTACTTCGCAGTCATCAAAGAGGGTGAGCTAGGCGTCGGCGACAACATCGAAAGATTGTCACCTATCTCGGGATCAGGTCCCGTTACTGTCGCCGACGTAGTAAGCCTCTACAAGGGCGAAACAAATGACCCTCAACTCGTCGGCCGTGTCCTGGGCGCGCCGCTACGCGGAAGCTGGAAACAAGAAATTCGCGAGCGCTGGGCCGCGCGCCCCTTACCGCTGTTTTAGGGCAGCCCACAGAAGCCTGAACGAAAAGGAGACCAGCGCAGGTATACACGCGTCGGTCTTCTTTTGTTGTGTCCACTCCCGAGGCGATGGAACGCCTGGTTTCGGCAAGTGTAATTAGACTACGGGTCGCACCTTCGGCTCGCGATCCCAAATGCGTCCCTTGGCGGCCTGAGCAATGAACGTGTCAGCGGACCCACCGCTCTGCATGGCAATCACACCCTGGTCCGGCACCACATTGGCCTTCTGCAGTAGTGGCCCCGCTCCGCCCGTATGGCCAATCACCTTCAGATGGGAGAAGGCGTCTTGCACAAAACCGATCGCGGCTGCCTGCATGGCCAGTTGCTGAGCGCCTTCGGGAGACACAGCGAGCACCACTGCGTCGAACAGAACCGATGGCCCACCTGCCAACTGAAAGTCAGCGGGAATCAATTTGCCGTCAGCGCCCTTCGCGCCTTCCACTTTGGGAGCAATCACCTTCAGCTTGGCACCGTTACTCGTGGCGCTCGTTTTAAGCGCTGTTACGAAAGCGGGATCGGTCCCATCGGCGACAAGACAACCGATCATACGTCCTTTCATCGTCGGCTTCGCTTTCGCCAGAATGCTGAGTGCAGGCGAAGGCTTAAGGTCGGTGCGAGTTTTCACCGTGGTCGGCGCAGGGCTGATGGGGTCCTGGTGGCCCAGGCCATTCGCAACGCGCTGCGCGATTTTCATGTCAACGTTGGCGAGTTGGCTCAACATGCGCGCGCGAATTGCCTTGGTTTCAACCTTGCTCAGTTCGAAGGTGAATGCGGCAACAAGATGATTCTGCTCCGGCTCACTCAGACTGTGGAAGAATTGTCGAGCCTGACTGTAGTGGTCGGCAAAAGACTCCGGCCGGAGACGCATCTTGTCTCCCTCTTCACGCGCCGCGAAACTCGTGTATCCCCGCTTGGGATCTGCGCGCGGGCCCGAGCTTGCTAACGAGTTCGGCGAGTAGTTCACCCGGCCCTGCGGCACCCCGATTTGCATATGTCCATCCCGCTGGAAGTTCATCACGGGGCACTTGGGACGGTTGATGGGAAGCTCAGCAAAATTTGGACCACCCAGGCGCGTCATCTGCGTATCCAGGTAAGAGAACAGGCGCCCTTGCAGAAGAGGATCATTGGTGAAATCGATCCCTGGCACAATATGCGTCGGGCAGAAGGCAACCTGTTCGGTCTCAGCAAAAAAATTGCCGGGGTTGCGATCGAGAACCATGCGGCCGATCACCTTCAGCGGGATCTGCTCCTCGGGGATGATCTTGCTTGCATCCAGAACATCGAAGTCGAACTTCTTGGCAAAATCTTCGTCAAAGAGCTGAACGGCTAACTCCCATTCGGGAAAATCGCCCGTATCAATCGCCGTCCAAAGATCGCGCCGATGGTAGTCAGGATCCGCGCCATTGATCTTCAGCGCTTCGTCCCAAATGAGCGACTGCATACCCTGCGCCGGACGCCAGTGAAACTTAACGTAAGTCGATTTGCCCGCTTGATTCACCAGCCGGAAGCTATGAATGCCGAAACCTTCCATCATGCGGAATGACCTTGGTATGGCGCGGTCTGACATGATCCACATCAGCATGTGGGTGCTCTCAGGAGTAAGCGAGGCGTAGTCCCAAAAGGTGTCGTGCGCAGTCTGTGCCTGGGGGAACTCACGATCGGGCTCCGCTTTTGCGGCGTGGATGAGATCGGGGAACTTGATGGCATCCTGGATAAAAAAGATAGGGATGTTATTGCCGACCAGGTCCCAATTGCCTTCTTGCGTGTAGAACTTGACCGCGAAGCCGCGAACGTCACGCGCCGTGTCGAAGGAACCTTTGTTACCGGCTACCGTTGAAAAGCGAACGAAAACGGGAGTGCGCTCGCCCACGCGATTGAAGATGCCGGCTCTTGAAACATCAGCTAGCGACGAAGTCAACTCGAAATATCCGTGCGCCGCGGATCCGCGAGCATGGACAACGCGTTCCGGAATGCGTTCGTGATCAAAATGGTTGATCTTCTCCCGCAGCATGAAGTCTTCCAGCAGCACGGGGCCGCGTGGCGCGATCTTCAGCGAGTTCTCATCGTCTGCAATCGGAATGCCTTGATTGTTGGTCATAGAGGAGAACTCTCCCCCGGCATTCTGATGCAGCTCTCCACCGTGACCGGTTGTGTCGGGACTAGCCGGTCCGTTATTGGCGGGCCGGTTATTAGCCTGGTCGTCTGCCGATGCCGGCGCTGTCTCAAGATTCACATTACCCTCCGCCGTGCCGGATGCGGCCAGGCCTCCTGCGATTGTACTGCCGAGCGCGAGAGCACTCCGCCGGCTGATGGGATCGTTCAACATTGACATCCTTGTATTCGCCTTTTAACTGTCGCATTGTACAGCCACTGACTGCGGTGGATTGAATTCCACTTCAGTTGTGATGCAGCCCGTCTGCCATTCCGCTCTATATCTGCTGTGTGCTTAGCGAAGAAAGTGACGAATACCAATTATATAGTCGAGACCCAGCGAAGAACTCTAGTAAATGCCCGAGTTGGGCTCTACGGAATGGTTTAGCGACATTAAAAAACGAAGTGCGCTTGCAACTGCAAGAACCGCGGGCTGCCGATTGTGTGCTGAATCACCCCCAAGCTGCCGTGCGGAGGGTTGTACAGCGTGGGTGGATTCCCAAACTTATAAAACGAGACGTCGTTGTTGGGCGTATCGTAGCTGGGGTGGTTAAAGATGTTAAATGCATCAGCACTAATGCGAAATTTATAACGCTCTCTAAAGGCAAACTCTTTCCCCACTGAAGTATCAAAGCGCGTTTGGAATGGGCCACGGAAGATATTACGTCCGCCGTTACCATAGCCAGATTCGAAAGTGTCACAAATACCCTGCGGATCGCAAGGAGGAACACCGCCCTGCCCTGGGGCGAGCGTTGGAATTGTGAAGGCGTTTTTGTCAAGCACGGGGCGCCCGGGGTTCGGATTATTGCCTTGCAACTCTGCCTGCGAGACGGTCACCCCGCCTCTAAGCGGCACGGTAGGGTTGGTGATGCCGTCATTGTTGCTGTAGTAAAGGCTACCCACTGAACCGGTGTAGTCGTAGACGTTATAGGGCTGCCCGCTTTGCGCCACGGTTTGTCCAGCAATGAACCAGCCGCTGGCCGCTTTAGTGAGAAGGCGGTTGCCGCTTCTGAATTCCGGAATCTGGTAAAGGTAATTTACGATGAACACATGAGTTCTGTCGAAGTCGGAATTGCCGTAAGCGGAATGGGGGTCCAATGGATCGTTGCCGTTGTAGAACAGACCTAGCCCACTCTGCTCATCAAGGCTGTGCGACCACGTGTACGATGCAGTAAGTTGCAGGCCCTTGGACAATCGCTTGCGAACCTGAATCTGCAGAGAGTTGTAACTGGAAACACCCTCCGCCTTGTAGAGCACTGAATTGGGACTATATCCCACATATGGGACCCGGAGATCGGTGTTGCCGCCCGTATAACTCGCGATGGGTTCATACTGGCTTACTTGCCCTGCGGAGTTAGTGGCGTTGTAGCCATAAGAATAGATCTGACCGTTTATGGGATGCGAGGGCGTAGCAATACCCGGCTGATTAAATGGGATCGGCAACACTTGATGCACACCTCGATTGCCTACGTAAGCGATATCCAGCAGAAGGTTGTTAACCGGCTCGTATTGCAAGCCAAACGTCCAGTTCTCTGAATAAGGCAGTTTGTTAGAACCGGCGTAGGCACCAAACGCATAAGGGCCGAAGTAATTGCCAGGCGCGAAATTGCCACTCGTCAGTTGTGCAATGTTAGGGAGTAACGCCTGGAATGCCGCCGCGCTCGTCGGCGGAGGAGACGGCGGCGTGCTGCCGAATGGCTGCGAAAACGGCGCACCGTCAGCGACGGTGACGGGCAACACAAAGGGAGGTTGCAGGGTGACACCAAAGGGGCCATTGTAACCGCCTCCCGCGCTCGGCGAGAGTTCGGAGAAGAACTCGCCGCGGTCATAATACAGGCCGAAGCCGGTGCGCACGGTAAGCTTACTGGTCGGACTCCAGGCAATGCCAATACGGGGCGCAAAGCCCCACTGGTTGGCTTTCAGTGTAGAATCACTGATGCCGGGGGTCCCGAAGTTCCTGTTATTTCCCGCGAACACAACGCCCGAGTTTACGATTGTGTCTGTACTCGCATTGTAGTCGTACAAGTTGCTGTAAAAATTGGAGAGATTTCCGTACTTCTCGCTAAGAGGGCCATCGTAGTCGAAGCGCAATCCGACGGAGATGCTCAGGTTACTGCGAAGTTTGTATTGGTCATTGATAAACGCGCCGCCGGTATTCGAACGGTAGTAGCGGTTGCTGCTGCCGTTGAAGAGATACGAGCGGAAAGGACCCACCTGTAACTGTCCGGTTATAAATGTTGTAAAGTCATTGAAGCTCAAACCGGCAACTTGATTATTCTGGTTGATGACATTCTCCTGGGTGTAATCCCAAGTAAAACCTACGTTCACGTTGTGGCGTCCTACCTGCCAGCCGAGCGTGCTGCCGTACTCCCAATTATTCTGAAAGAATCCCGCATTCGCGAAGTTGTTAGAAGGGCCAAAGCCGAAAGAGTTCCCCAGGTTGCCGTCCGACGACTGAATAGTGATGCCCGGAAAGCGGGTGTTGCCGAAGATGTTGATACCCACATCCTGCGCTGAGAGTTCTTGGCTTGTATGCGAAAAAGCTCGCTCGCGCACGAAGCCAATCCGCTGTTCCCACGTCAGACGGGGGCTCAAAATCACGCTGTTATCGATGGAGGCCGATTGGGCGCCACTGTCCAAAGCTTGTGGAAAGCCAAGGGCGTTCGATTGATTGGAGAACGGGCTGGTAGTGGGGTCGTTCTGAACAAAATACTTGACGGATAGCCGGTCCAAATCATTGACGTTATAGTCCACGGCGACGCTGCCTTGATCGTAATTCGCAGTAGCGGCAGGACCTTGGATGAACGCGTTGTAGCCCAGGGTATTGGCCGTGTTCAGATCGATATTGGCGCTGGGAATCAGATATTGTCCGTTCACCTTCGCCTGAAGGATTCGAATTGCGGTTGGATCTAATTGTCCGACCGTCAGGTTAGTGCCGGGAAAACTGGCGTTGGCCGCGGCAACCAGACCAGCCGGTGATCGATCATCGGTAAGATACTGGGGCACTGTAACACCCTGCGCAGACTGTAATTCATCTGTTAGTCGCGTGCCCTGATATGAGGTAAAGAAAAACAGTTTATCTTTCTTGATGGGGCCGCCGAGCGTGGCGCCGAACCGATTGCTATGGAGCACCGGAACCTTATCCCTCTCAGAGATCGTCGGATCGGAGTTCCGGAATGTAGGCGCGGCGTTCAAAGCGTTGTTTTGAAAGTACTCGTAGAGTTGACCGTGAAACTCGTTGGTTCCCGACTTCGTGGTCAAGCCGATGTGCGCCCCAGAGTTCGCTCCCTGCGAAGCATCGTACATTGACGTGTCCACCCGAATTTCCTGTAAGGATTCGGGAGCTGGAGTAGGAAGGGACTGACCGATCGCGTCGTAAACCGACGTGCTGGTGGCGATGTCGCCTCCGCTGCTGGTGAAATTTTCGCCGGTGTTAAGCACGAAGCGGTTGCTGGCCACCTGGCTGGATGACTTGCCGTTGAAGAGATTGTTCGTGCTCACCCCGTTCAGCGAGAAGCTGTTGCTTGTGTCGCGTTGGCCGTTCGCGAAAATACTCTGATTGCCAAGGCCGGCGTTGCTACCTGACCCATTGAGAAAATCGGCACTCACTCCGGGACTCAGAATGGCTAGCTGGGTAAAACTGCCGGTACCTAGCGGCGTACGCGTGATCGTCAACTCGTCGACGATGTAGCCATTCGTCGTATCTACCTGGTTTCTTAGCGGAGTGGCACTCACTTCTACCGTACTGCTTGCCCGACCGATTTGTAGAGATCCGTCGACGGTAGCTGTCCGGTCGCCTTGCACCAAGACCTCCGGGTGCTGTTCTGTGTTGAACCCGACTTTCGTGAAACTCACCTCATACGTACCGGCCGGAAGATTAGAAATCAGATAGAGTCCATTGGTTCGAGTGGTTTCCGATACGGTGAGATTCGTAGCATTGTTCTTTGCCTGGACCTTTACATCCGGTACAACGCTTCCGGTTGGATCTTTCACCGTGCCAGTAATAGTCCCTAGCTGCTGTGCTTCTACGGCGGGCTGCAAAGAACAAAACGTAAAAGTCCAGAAGCCGCTAATAAGCAGCGTCCTACCCAAGTGTGAAAACACCAACTATCCCCCAAGAAACTCGATTTAACGTACAGGCGGTTACAAGAAGCCAAGTCGCTCCGCCTATGGTCATATAAATTGATTACTGCTTAGTTAACATACGGTGAATCCTGTGTAAACGCAAGGCGAGCCTCACATGAAACACAAGCAATCAAAACGCTGTAGTGGCGCCGGAAGTCTCCAGCCGCTTCGCCTTCCTGCGGCCATCGACCACGATCGTCTCTGCCATGCGGTCGTGCATGCACATCCGGTTCAAGCTGAAAAAGTACAGAAGAAAACCAATACCCTCGGCAACGGATACTCCATAGCCCAAGACTCGCTCGACGCACTGCCACAATCCCATATGCGCATGCGTGAGTGATACCACGCGGGTGCGAGCGATCCACTTGCCAAGGGATCTTCCGTTGCTGAAATAGTTCACCAGGACGTAGTACAGCAGTGCCACCCCCAAGCTCCGCCAATCATGGAAGGTGAATGTGATGTGGAACCGGCTCCGCCCATCCCACTCATGACTCACAAAGCGGGTCCATGCGAGCTCAAACGGAACCCAGAGCAGAACCACCAGGAAAAGATCGATCAGAAAACCCAGCGCGCGCTGTCCAAAGCCCGCCAATTGCAAGCCGTCCAGCTCGTCTAGCCGCGCTGTCTCATGCGCATTGAAATATCGGGTCGCCATGTCTGCGCTCCTGAGTGAAATTGGTAGCTCCACTCTAGCGCTCTGCCTGACAGTAGCGCTCTGCCTGACAGTAGCGCTCCGCCTGACAGAAGCGCTCCGCCTGTCGGCGGATTGACGCCCGGCTACTTACCGGTTCGGCTCTCAAACACGGTGACAACGCTAATGGTGGCTACGACAGTGTGCATCAAGACGAGAATCATCTGAGCGGTTAGAGTGACGCCCGCGAATCGACGCGACTTCGTAAAGCTGAGTCGCAGCGGCAAGGAGAATGACAAGGTGAGTGCGGCTACAGCAAAGAAGAGGAATTTCTTCTCCGGCTGTTTAAACACTGCCTGGAAGATAGCGTAGCTGAGACGCGCGAGCACGGGTCCGGCGACAGCCCCGGACAGGATCGGCAGAAGTGTGAACGGAGGGAAGTCTTTCGGCACATGCGCGAACCGAAGCCCCACTTGCCCAATAACGAAATCAACAACGAACGCTAAACAGATAGCCAGCAGAGTAAACCAGAGGGCCCGCATATGTGCGTCATGAGGCGAGGTTAGCACGACCAGCCGGAACGTCGGAAAGAAAAACTTTGCTTACTGGGTGTCTACAACGTGATTACATTCAGCCTTCAAAATCGCCAGGCTGTTACCCGTTCGATTCTGCAGATGGTCGTGAAATAGACTTGGCCCTTGCGAGAGGGGTTCGAAGTAGCCGGACCCATTAACAGCGAAGACGGCGTTTTTACCCAGGTGAAGGTAACCAGCGTTGTCAGTTGGATCCATGAGGATGAACAGCAAATACTTCTGACTGAGAGATAACTCCGGAATTGTGGAGAAGGGAGTGGAGAGGCGAATTCCGTCCATGAGAAGCTCGCAGCCATGTATGTAGGTGACGAGTTCATTCTTCCCCACCGGTTTGAATGCTTCGGGTATGGCGAGGCGATCAACCTCCTCCTGGGACGGATGCTGGTATACCCAATCAATGACTTTCAGCTTGTACCAGGTACCGATATGTGATTGGTCGAGCGCGCTGACCGTCTTGGATTCAGGTACAACAACTACGACCGAATACACTTTCAGAGCATTCTCAAGGGTTTTCAGGACGACAGGCATGCCTATTGCCGCCGGAACGACAATAGACGAGCGGCCTTCCGCCTTGGCGCGAGCCACATACCAGGGCAGGCTGCTTACAACTGGCCGTTCATCGGCAGGGGACGCGACACAAGCGTGCAA